>JAUMBN010000185.1:0-17556 GCA_032119675.1 Solirubrobacteraceae bacterium
CGGTGGTAGGCCCCGACGGCATCGTCCTCGAAGACCACGAGGCCGGAGAGAGCTGGGACGAGGAGAGCAGCAGCTCGACGGTTGCCTCGGTGCTGCGTGAGCGGGGCCTGGTCTCGTGAACGCTCCGCGGCCCAATTCGATGAGGGACGCCTGGTGCGGTCGGCTGGGGGAGGAGCAGGTTGGCGAAGAGGTGCGGGTGGCCGGCTGGGTTCATCGGCGCCGCGATCACGGGGGCCTGATCTTCATCGACCTGCGTGACCGGAGCGGCCTGCTCCAGCTCGTCTTTCACCCGGAGACCGATGCCGGGCTATTTGCCCTAGCGGAGAGGCTTCGCCCGGAGCATGTGATCAGCGCCTCCGGCGAGCTGGTCCTGCGCACCCCTGAGAACGTCAATCCCGAAATGGCCACCGGCAAGGTGGAGCTGGCTGTCCGGTCCTGCGATCACGTCGCCGTCAGCCAGACCCCGCCGTTCCCGATTGACGAGGACGGCCCCGTCGAGGAGACCACGCGCCTGAAGTACCGCTGGCTCGACCTTCGGCGGGAGGCGATGGCCGAGACGATCGCCACCCGGTCCCGAATCGCCGGGACCATGCGCAGCGTCCTGGAAGAGAACGATTTCCTCGAGATCGAGACGCCGGTCCTGACCCGATCCACGCCCGAGGGCGCCCGTGACTTCCTGGTGCCCAGCCGGATGGCTCAGGGCGACTGGTACGCGCTTCCCCAGTCGCCCCAGCTCTTCAAGCAACTGCTGATGTTCGCCGGGTTCGAGCGCTACTACCAGATCGCGCGCTGCTTCCGCGACGAGGACCTGCGCGCCGACCGCCAGCCCGAGTTCACCCAGCTGGACATCGAAATGTCGTTCGTGGACGAGGACGACGTAATCGCCATCTCGGAGGCGGTGATGGGAGCCGTCTTCGAGAAGGTCGGCTTCGAGGTGGCCCCGCCGCCATGGGAACGCATCCCCTGGGAGGAGGCGATGCTGCGCTTCGGCAGCGACCGGCCCGACCGGCGGTACGGCATGGAGATCGTGGACGTGAGCGAGGAGCTGGCCGGCTCAGAGTTCAAGGTTTTCCAGTCGGTCCTCGATTCCGGCGGCGTCGTGAGGGCACTCAACGCCGGCAGCCGGGAGATGTCGCGCTCCGAGCTCGAGTCGCTAAACGAGGTGGTCCAGCGACACGGAGCGAAGGCCGTGGCGCCGATCGTCGCCGGCGAGGGCGGATGGACCGGCAACCTCGCCCGCTTCTTCACGCCGGAGCAGGTCGCGGCCGCCAACGGTGCGCTCGGGGCCGTTGACGGTGACCTGCTCTGTTTCGTTGCCGACAGCGAGAGCGTCGCGCCGGTGGCAATCGGGGCACTGCGCCTCGAGCTGGCCGAACGCTTCGGCCTCGCCGAGGGGGCGCCTCACGATGCCTGCTGGGTGGTCGACTTTCCCATGTTCGAGGAGGACGAGCAGGGGGGCCTCACGGCGCTTCACCACCCGTTCACCGCGCCGGTCGGAGACCTGGATGATCCGGCGGCGCTGATGTCGCGGGCCTACGACCTCACCGTCGACGGCGTCGAGATCGGCGGGGGCTCCATCCGTATCCACACGCCCGAGGTCCAGCAGAAGGTTTTCGACGTGATCGGGCTTCCCGAGCAGGAGGCGCGCGAGCGATTCGGGTTCCTGCTCGACGCGCTCGGCTACGGAGCTCCCCCGCACGGTGGCATCGCCTTTGGGCTCGACCGGATCGTCGCGCTCGCATGTGGTCGCGATTCGATCCGCGACGTGATCGCCTTCCCCAAGACGGCGAGCGGCGCCGACCCGCTGACCGGGGCGCCCGGACCGGCCGAGCCCGGGCAGCTGCGCGACCTGGGGCTCAAGTCGATCGCGCCCCCCCGGCACGATTCCTGAGGGCTCCGGCCTAGACTGCGGCCCGATGGACCGCGTGGCCTTCGAGGAGCACCTGAACCATCCGCACGCCCGCGGAGGGCCGATGCCGTATACCGCCAGCGGTACAGCCGGCGGCGCCCCCTGCGGCGACCTGGTGAGGATCTCCCTGCGGGTGGAGGGTTTGCGCGTGACGGCGGTTAGCTTCGACGCGTCGGGTTGCGGGAGCGCGGTCGCGGCCGGCAGCGCGGCTGCGTCGCTCGTCGACGGCGCATCCGTGCTGGACGCGGCGCTGGTCGGACCGGCAGAGATCTCGCAGGAGCTGGGGGAGCTGAGCGCAGGAAAGTTCCACGCCGCAGAGCTGGCCGCCGAAGCGCTGGCGCGGGCGCTCGGCGCCGCAGTGATGGCCGGCCCGCCAGCGCTTGCAGATTCCCGGCGGGTGCTGGTGGCCATGAGCGGAGGAGTGGACTCTGCCGTCGCGGCTCTCCTGTGCCGGGACGCCCCGGACTGCGAGCCGGTAGCGGTGACCCTCGAGCTCTGGAGAGACCCCGAGGGCGACGCGGAGGCGAGCTGCTGTTCGGCCAGCGCCGTGGTTCGGGCGCGTCGGGTAGCCCGCGCGATGGGCATTCCCCACCTGACGCTCGACCTGCGCGAAGAGTTCGGGAGAGAGGTCGTCACGCCCTGGCTCTCCGAGCACCGTGAGGGACGGACGCCAAACCCGTGCATCCGGTGTAACGGTTCGCTTCGACTGGACGCCATGCTCGACCTTGCCCGATCGATCGGGGCCCGCGGCCTGGCTACCGGGCACTACGCGCGCGTCGGCGGTGGTGGCGAGCTGCTCTGCGCGATCGACGGCTCCAAGGACCAGAGTTTCATGCTCGCCGGGCTGGAGCCGTCCTCGCTGGCCAGGATGGAGTTCCCCCTCGGGGAGATGACCAAGGGACAGGTGAGGGAGGTTGCCTCCGTGGCGGGCCTCGAGGTCGCGGCGACCCCAGACTCCCAGGACCTCTGCTTCCTGGCAGGAGTGGGGCGTGAGGCATTCCTTGCGCGGTTCGGCGGGATCCGGGAGCGCGAAGGGGAGATCCTCGATGTCGAGGGGCGCGTCATCGGCCGTCACCGCGGCGCCCACCGCTTCACCGTCGGGCAGAGGCGCGGCCTCGAGATCGGTGGCCTGAATGAACCGCTCTACGTGCTGGAGACCGACACCCGGCGCAACACGGTGACCGCCGGACCGGCCAGCAGCCTGCGCCGGCAGGAGATCCCCGTGACCGACGTGCGCCTGCGCGGCGGGGCCGAGCAGGTCGCCACGGTCAGGCTCCGTTCCCACGCGCCGGCCGTCGCCTGCCGCCTGGAGGGCGACCAGCTCCTGCTCCGCAAGCCGGTTCTGGCTCCGGCGCCGGGTCAGACAGCCGTCTTCCTTGACGGCGACCGTGTCGTCGGATGCGCGACAATCGCCTGATGGCCCCACGGAGCTCCGACGAGATTCGCGGCGAGTTCCTCGGCTTCTTCGAGAGCCGGGGACACCTGCTGCGGGAATCCGCCTCGCTGGTGCCGGCCTCGTTCGACCCGTCGGTCTTGCTGACGACGGCAGGCATGCACCCGCTCAAGGAGTACTTCCTCGGACTCGAGGAGCCCCCGGCTTCCCGCCTCACCAGCTGCCAGAAATGCTTCAGGACCACCGACATCGAGAACGTCGGGACCACTGCCCGTCACCTGACCTTCTTCGAGATGCTCGGCAACTTCTCGATCGGGGACTACTTCAAGGAGGGCGCCATCGAGATGGCGTGGGAGCTCTCGCTTGAGGGCTTCGGTTTCGACCCGCAGGCAATCTGGATTACCGTCTTCGAGGGAGACCCGGAGCTCGGCCTCGGGCCCGACGAGGAGGCGATTGCCGCCTGGGAGGCGGTCGGCGTACCGCGCGAGCGGATAGTGCCCTGCCCGCGATCGGAGAACTTCTGGCAGGCCGGCCCGACCGGTCCCTGCGGGCCCTGCAGCGAGCTCTACCTCGACCGGGGGGAGCAGTTCGGCTCGCCCGAAGACCTTCCGGGGGGCGAGAACGACCGTTTCCTGGAGTACTGGAACCTCGTCTTCATGGAGTTCGACCAGGACTCGCCCGGTCGGCTGAGTCCACTTCCCGCCCGCAACATCGACACCGGGTTGGGGCTCAACCGCCTCGCACTGATCCAGCAGGGCGCCGCCACGGTCTTCGAGACCGACCAGTTCTCCGGCCTGATGGCGCTCGGGCGTGAGCTCGCCACCGATGAGCCGGAGGAGCGGGCCCTGCGCATCCTTGCCGACCACTCAAGGGCGATGACCTTCCTTATCGCCGACGGGATAGTCCCCTCCAACGAGGAGCGGGGCTACATCCTGCGGCGCGTCATGCGCAGGGCAATCCAGCAGGGCCGCCGGATCGGCATCGAGGGAATATTCCTTCCCGCATTTGTCGAGGAGGTAATCGAAGTGATGGGCCCCGCCTACCCCGACCTGGTCCAGCAGCGGCAGACGATCCTTGGCTGGGTGAGGGGAGAAGAGGAGGGCTTTGCACGCACCCTTGAGCAGGGCAGTGTCCTCCTGGACGAGCTCCTCGACCAGGGCGAGCTCAGCGCGCAGGATGCCTTCAAGCTCCACGACACCTTCGGTTTTCCGATTGAGCTGACCCGCGAGCTGGCGGCGGAGAGGGGCGTGCCCTTCACGGCGGATAGCGAGTTCGACCGGCTGATGAATGAGCAGCGTGCGCGCTCGGCCGCCGGCGACGGGGGAGGGAAGGTCGCCGTCAGCGCCGAGGCCGTACATGCGCTTGGCGCAGACTCCACGCGTTTCGTCGGTTACGACGAGCTGACGCGAGAGACCGTCGTGACCGCCGCCACCCAGGGCGAGGGCGGAATCCTCGTGAAGCTCGAGGATTCGCCCTTTTACGCCGAGGGCGGCGGCCAGGTAGCCGACTCGGGAAGGTTCCTCGACCTGGACGGAAACGAGATCGGGCGGGTAAGGACGGTTCTTCGCGCCGGCGACGACCAGGCGATCCTCGTGGAGGGCCCGCCGACCGGAGCGCTCCAGCCGGGCACACGGGTCGTGGCCGAGGTCGACCGCGAGGCGCGGCACGCGACCGAGTGCAACCACACCGCTACGCACCTCCTCCACGCCGCGCTGCGCCAGACCCTTGGCGACCACGTCCGCCAGGCCGGCTCCTACGTCGGACCCGACAAGCTCCGATTCGACTTCACCCATTCCGGGCGCCTGACCGATGACGAGCGTCACTCGGTTGAGGACCAGGTCAACGAGCAGATCCTCGGGAATCTCGAGGTGGGATGGCGAAGCACCTCCCTCGACGAAGCCCAGGAGCTCGGCGCTATGGCTCTTTTCGGGGAGAAGTACGGCGATGAGGTCCGGATGGTCGAGATCGACGGGGGGAGCGGCTCGCGCGAGCTCTGCGGCGGGACCCACGTGGCCCGGACGTCCGAGATCGGCGCCTTCCGGATTCTCAGTGAAGGCTCCTCGGCAGCCAACGTGCGCCGTATCGAAGCCTCCACCGGGCCGGTCGCCATCAGAATGCTCCGCGAGCACGACCGGCTTCTCGGTGAGGCGGCCTCGTCGCTCAAGACGACGGCGGAGGAGCTTCCGAAGGCGCTCGAGAGCCTGCGCGAGAAGGCCTCGCGCGCAGGAGCCTCACCGGCTGGGGATGTCGATGTTTCGGCAGTCGTCGACGGCGCTCGTGAAGTGAGCGGCGCCTCGGTGGTGATTGCGGCGGTCGAGGGAGTCGGGGCCAAGGCGCTGGTCGAGGTCGCCGACCGCGTAAAGGGGGCCGCAGCGCATGAGGCAGCCGTGCTCCTGGGAAGCATCGACGAGGGTCGGGTTCACCTCGTTGCGGTCGTCGACCCGGCGCTTGTCGACCGTGGGGTCCGTGCCGGAGACGTGGTTGCCGCGGCGGCTGCCCTCGTTGGCGGAGGTGGAGGCGGGCGCGACACGATGGCCCAGGCCGGGGGACGGGATCCCGAGGCGCTGCCGGAGGCGCTGAAGGCCGGGGAAGCGGTGATCGTCACCGCGCTTGGTGGCTGACCGGGGTGCGAGTGCTGGCCCTCGACTACGGAGCGGCTCGCTGCGGGTGCGCGGTCAGTGACCCCAGCGGGACGATCGCCACGCCGGTGGAGCCGGTGGAGAATCCCGGCACGCGCGCCGGTATGAAGCGGATTGCGGCGCTCGCCGAGGAGACCGGCGCCGAGGTCGTGCTCGTAGGGCTCCCCGTCTCGCTCTCCGGAGGCGACTCCGCCCAGACCGCAGAGGTCCGCGAGTTTGCCCGGCGCCTCGAAGGGGCGCTCGGACGCGGTGCCGACGTCCGCCTCTACGACGAACGATTCACCACCAAGCTGGCCCAGGCCGCAGGGGGAAGTGCAGCGGAGGACTCACGGGCCGCGGCGATCCTGCTCGAGGAATGGCTCGAGTCCAGCGGTTCCGGGAGCGCCGGCCGATGAGCGACCGCAGTCCAGAGGAACGCGAGGCCGCCCGCCAGGAGCGGATGAGGCGTCGCGGGACGGGCGGAGGGCAGCCTCCCGGCCCGGTAAAGCATCCGGGACCGCCCAGGCCGCAGGACCCCCCGGCTTCCGGCCCCCGGGACCCTACGCCGGACCAGGGCCAGAGGCCCGCACCGGCAGGCGGCAGCGACACGCCTGGCGGGGGGGTTCCTCCGCCCCCCGACCCGAACAGGCCTATCGGCACCATTCCCCCTCCCGCCAGCGTCCCACCTGGGCGCGAGCCGACGCGCAAGCGCAGGAGCCCCGGGCGTCACGCTCTGCTCGCCGGGCTTGGCGCGGCGATGGCAGCGGCGCTCGTGTTCCTGGTGGTCGCCGTCTTTGAGCCGTTCAAGGGCGAGGGTGGCCAGGAGGTGCGGGTCCGGATACCTGCCGGGGTCGGGGCAGGCGGAGTCGGCGATCTCCTGGCCGAGCGTGGCGTGGTCTCCTCGGGTCTCTTCTTCGAAGCCCGGGCGACGTTCGAGGGCAAGCGCGGCGATCTGCGCTCGGGCACCTATGTCCTGCGGGAGGGGATGGGCAACGGAGCTGCCCTGGCGGTTCTCACCGACTCCGGCAACGCGGCGCCGGTGATCAGCGTCGTCGTGCCCGAGGGACCGTCGCGACGCGAGGTCGCGCCCGTCGTGTCCGGGCAGGGGGTCCGGGGTGACTACCTGAAGGCGAGCATCTCGTCTCCCAACCTGAACCCGAGGCGGTACGGCGCACCGGCCTCGGTGAAGAGCCTGGAGGGGTTCCTCTTCCCGGCCACCTATGAGCTGACCCGGAAGCGCCCCGAGGCCCGGATCCTCGTCGACAAGCAGCTACGCGCCTTCAAGGACGCATTCCGGACGGTGAACATGTCCTATGCCCGGAGCAAGAACCTCACGCCGTACGACGTGCTGACCATCGCGTCGATGATTGAGCGTGAGACGAGCGTCGCCTCCGAGCGTCGACTGGTGGCTGCGGTGATCTACAACCGCCTGCGGGACTCGATTCCTCTCGGGATCGACGCCACTACGCGCTACGCGGCTGACAACTGGAGCCGGCCGCTCACATCGAGCCAGCTTCGAAGCAACTCCCCGTACAACACCCGCAACCGCCAGGGCCTGCCTCCCGGGCCGATCGGGAATCCAGGACTGGCGTCGATGAAGGCGGCCGCCCGCCCCGCCAACGTCGACTACCTCTACTACGTCGTAGCCCCATGCAAGAACGGGGCTCACGCCTTCTCGCGGACCGACGCCGAATTCCAGCAGGACGTCGCTGCCTACAACGCCAAGCGCGCCGAGCTTGGCGGGCGCGACCCGAAGGTCTGCCCGAAGTGAGGTCAGCCGTTGCCTGCTGAACGCCTGGGCGTGGTCGGTTATCCGGTGGCCCACAGCCTCTCGCCCCAGATCCAGAACGCTGCTCTCGACGCGCTCGGTCTCGAGGGCTGGCGCTTCCAGCTGCTGCCCGTGCCGCCGGAGCTCTTCGACGAGACCGTCTCAGCCCTTCCTGCCGCCGGGTTCCGGGGGGTGAGCGTCACCGTCCCGCACAAGGAGGCGGCGCTCGCGCTTGCCGGGCCGGCGACCGAGGCGGCACGCGAGATCGGTGCCGCCAACACACTCGTCTTCGATGACGGCGTAATCGAGGCCGACAACACCGACGCCCCGGCCTTCATCGCTTCGCTTCCCTCCTCGCCCGTGTCGGGCTCAACGGCTCTCGTGCTGGGGGCCGGTGGGAGCGCCCGCGCGGTGGCCTGGGCCCTTAGACGCGCCGGTGTCGAAGTGAAGGTCTGGAACCGCACCGCCGAGCGGGCACGCAGCCTGGCCGCCGACCTGGGGGTTGAAGCCGTCCCGGAGCCGGTTGGTGCCGGAACCCTGGTCAACTGCACGACGGCGGGCATGGAAGGCGACCCGTTCGCAATCCTGCCTATCTCTCCGTCGGGCCTCGGGGAGTACGAAACCGTCGTGGACCTCGTCTACGCCGACCGGGAGGGCAGGCTGCTCGCTGCGGCGCGGGCCGCGGGAGCGCAGGTGGTCGACGGAATCGAGATCCTCGTCCGGCAGGGGGCCATCGCCCTCGAGCGGTGGACGGGCATGCCCGCACCGCTCGAGGTGATGCGCGAGGAGGCCCGGCAGCAGCCGGGCCGCTGACTGCTACTGCAGGCGCGAACCGATCGCCTTCAGCTGGAAGGCACGGACGATGTCGGTGATACCGGCCATCAGGGCCCACACGCCGGCGAAGATCACCAGCAGGACCTCCTTGGCGCCGGCAAGCTGGCCGGCGGTCCAGAAGGCGATGATCAGCATCAGGATGCCGGCGATCAGCCCCAGCCACCAGGCCGGGTTATGGTCCTTCTCGCTGAAGGCCTGGAAGATCCAGGTGAATCCGACCAGCAGGAAGATGAACCCGAGAACGTCGGCGACGGCCTCGAAGGTTTCGGCGGGGTTGAAGATGGCCACGACACCGCCGATGATCAGCAGCGTTCCCAGCAGCATCCAGACCCAGCGCCAGCGGTCCACGAGGGTCGAGAGGATGAAGTACTGGATACCGGCGCCGATGAACATTGCGCCGATGATGATCCCGACTACGTCGAGCGACTCCTCGGTGAACTGCAGGATCACGAGTGAGATGATGATCCAGGCGATTCCGATGACCAGCCAGACCCACCAGTAGTTGCTCATCTGCTTAAGGGCCTCGCGCCCCTCAGGGGGCAGGTCGGCCAGCTCGTCGGCCGACTGATTGGGCGTTGCATGCATGTGGTGCTCCTCTCTCCGGCCTGGTCTCAGGCCACGGGTGTTCTTTGCACTTCAACCTGCTCTTCGGCCGACGGGGGATTGTCCAGCAGAAGCTGCGGGACGGTCACCATGTCAAAGCCCTTCTTTCGCAGGCCTTTGATTATGAGGGGCAGTGCGGCGATTGTGTTTTCGCGCGGCCCCCCGCCGTCGTGCATGAGAATCACCGATCCGGCCTGGGCCTGCCCGACCACGTCGGCAGCCATCTGCTTCGGGTCGGGCTGCTTGTAGTCGTTGGTGTCCACGTCCCAAAGGACGCTGAGCATCCCCTTCCTGGCGACCTCCTGGGTGACCTTCTGGTCGTAGGCCCCGTAGGGGGGACGGAAGAGGTTAATTTTGGGAGCGCCCTTTGCCGCGAGGGTCCCGTTCACGTCGTCGAGCTGCCCGCGGAGGTCCCCGGTCGACAGCGTCGTGAAGTCGGCGTGATCCCAGCTGTGGTTGCCCAGGGCGTGTCCCTCGGCCATGACGCGCTGGAGGGGAAGGGCAAACCCGTTGATCTGGCTGCCAAGGATGAAGAAGGTGCCCTGCGCCTTGTAGCGCTTCAGGACGTCGAGGACAGCGTTGGTGTACTGGCTTGGGCCGTCGTCGAAGGTGAGGGCAACCTCCTTGCGGGCGCTTCCCCCGCGGGTCAGGACCGGGTTCTGGCGAATAACGGACTGGATCGCCCGGTCTTCGGCGGCTTGCTCGGCCTTGCGCTTTGCGATCTGCCGCTCGGCTTCGCGGGCCTGCGCCTCGAGCTTGAGCTTCGGCAGCTCCGCCCGGGCACCGTCCCTCAGGGCGGCAGGGTCCCAGGTTCCCGCGCTGCCCGCGGTCACGGCGAGCAGCACGATGGCCAAGGTGATCGCCCCGCCGCTCACAAGGGCGGCAATGAGGCGCCGGCGCCGGTGAATCTCGGCATCCGAGCGACCGCGACCGTCCCGGTTGCTGTCGTCGGCCATAGCGAAAGTGTAGGGAGCGGGGCGGCCGTGGGCCCCGGCATCTTCGGCCTACTCCTCGACGACCACCCGGAGCCCGTCGTCGATGCGCAGCCTGCGGCGGCCGGCAAGCATCTCCAGGAGCTCTTCGCCCACAACCTCACGGCGCCAGCCGTCAAGCGTTCGGACTTCGGCCTCGCGGTCGCCCTCACGGAACGCGTTGATCACCGCCTGCAGGTCGGCACGCGAGGCAAGCAGCTCGTAGGCCAGCCCGGATTCGGCGGCCCGGGCCCTCACCAGCGATTCGCAGACAACGATCAGCGCGGCGTCGTTGCCGTCGGTCGCCGGGGTCCGCCTGGGGCCTCTGGGGATCGGCTCTGCTTCGAGCCCCTGCTGGACTGCCTCCACAATCGCGCGCCCGCGGCGCCTCAGTATGCCGTCGTGGAGACCCCGGATCTGGCGCAGCTGCTCGCGGTCTGCAGGTGAGCGACGGGCGATGTCCACGATCGCCGCGTCGGTCACCACCTTTGCCGGCGGCCGGTCTTCGCGCTCGGCTGCGCGGTCGCGCCATTCGAGGATTGACAGGGCTACGGCACGCTCCCCGGGATCGAGGGAGCCTGCCTTGGGGAGCTTCTCGAGCGTCGCTCGCGGGTCGCGGAGGTCGCTCGAATTTTCGAGTGGCCGGCACTCCTCTGCCACCCATGCCGACCGCCCGCTCTCCTCGAGCCGGGCCTTCAGGACATCGGCGGCATCCAGCAGGTGGACGACATCTCCCCGCGCGTACTCCAGCTGCTCGGTACTCAGGGGGCGCCGGTCCCAGTGAGTGAAGCCGGCTCCCTTCGGGAGCTTCACGCCCAGAAGGGACGCGAGCATTGCCTCATAGCCAATCTGGGCGCGCATACCGGCAAACGCCGCGGCCACCTGGGTGTCGAAGACGCTGGTGACGGCTGTCGACCAGCATCGCTTCAAGAGTGCGATGTCCTGCCTGCCGGCGTGGAGTACCACCTCTACTTCCCGGTCGGCAAGGACTCGCGCGAGCGGCTGGACCGGACCGTCGCCCTCGACCGGGTCGATCAGCTCAACGCGGTCGGGTCCATCGCCTTCACCGCGAACGGCGACCTGCACGAGGCAGAGCTCGGTGAGGTAGCGCCCCTCACCGACGAACTCGGTGTCGATGGCGATCTCCCCGGTCTCCAGGGCGCGGGCGGCCAGCTCTTCGATCGTTGCAGCGTCGGCCACGGCCGCCTACTCGCCCGGCCAGCGGCCGGTGCGGTCGAAATGCTCGCGGGCC
Source organism: Solirubrobacteraceae bacterium (assembly GCA_032119675.1). Taxonomy (GTDB): domain Bacteria; phylum Actinomycetota; class Thermoleophilia; order Solirubrobacterales; family Solirubrobacteraceae; genus F1-60-MAGs163. The sequence goes on from JAUMBN010000185.1 coordinate 11,349, forward strand.
GCCTCTTCGCTCTCGCGGGCCCGGTCGCCGCGAACGCCGAGGCGGAACAGAAAATTCAGCAGGTAGACGGATAGTCCGGCGCTGATGAGCAGCGCCCCCGCCTCCCACGCGATTGCGCGGCCGTCGATCAGCCCCAGGAGCAGCCCGGAGAGCATGATCAGCCCGGGCAGCACGTAGCGCACGAAGACCATGCCACGGCTCTTGGCCTCTGCCGCTCGCCTTGTGCCTTCTTTTCGCGATTCGCCTTCGCTCACGGATTCACCCGAAGCTATCAGCGCTAACCTCCGCCAGCCGATGGCCGACGACGACCAGAAGCAGGACACGCCAGCCGAACCCGGGCCGTGTATGCCGTGCAGCGGCACCGGCAAGGTGGTTTCGAACTCCGGCGGCGAGCCTCACAAGGTGCCTTGCCCGTGGTGCGAGGGCGGTGGCGTCACCATTCCCGGTCATGACGCCCAGGCGGCCAGGCACGGGGGCGCCTGACCGGTCATCGGACTGAGATCGCCCCGATCCTTCGTTCCCCCAGGGCGAGGGTCACCGGGAAGTTCCCCTCCGTCCCCGCCACGAAGTCCAGGGTGCCGCTCGTGCCAGGTCCGGTCGGCGCGCGGATCCCCATCTGGTCTATGGCGATGATGTCGGGTCGCGCCGTCTTGACGCGGAGCAGGACCCTCTCGCCGAGCCGGGCCTGAATCGGCTTTGAGGAGGGGAGGCGGCGCGCCTCGATCACGCCCCCGGCATCCTTGCTGCGGTCGCCGGGCTTCTTCCCGTTCTTCTCCTCGCGGGGGGACTGCGCCGGCTGCGTGGCGGTGGTCGTCTGCTGGCTCTGGCCCGCCGGACCCCGCCGGGAGATGTCCCGGCCTGCCGAAAGAACAGTCAGCGTGACGAGGAGCATGACGAGAACGAGGATCAGCCGGCGTCCGGGCACCCACCGATTCTGACGCATGGGGGAAAAGCGTCCGCGCCGGCTCTCCATAGAGCATGGATTTTCCTCAGGCGGCCGAGGTCGCGACCTGCCTGCTGCTCGCCTGGGCGTCGGCCTGCGACCTGCGCACGAGGACCATTCCCAACGCGTGCAGTGTCGGCGGGGCGGTCCTCACAGGGTTGCTTGGGTTGCTCGGCGGAGCCAGTTTCGTGGGGCTGGCCGTGAGCGTGGGTGCCGTGACGGCTTTCTTCGGGGCGGCCGTGCTCTGGCGGCCAGGTTCGCTCGGTGCCGGGGATGCCAAGCTAGCGGTGCTGGTGGGCGCCGCCATGGGTCCCGGTTCGGTGCCGGCCCTGCTGCTGGGGCTAGCGCTGGCACTTGCCTGGTGCCTGGGCGCTTCGGCTCTCAGCGCGACCGGGTCGTTGGCCGGCACGACCGTTCCACTCGCGCCGTTTATGGCGGCCGGCGTCGCCGTGACGCTCGCGCTGGCCGGGTAGGGCCGCCTGACGGCCCACGCGCTCGCTAGCCTCCGACGCGACCATGACGGTGCGGATGACCACGGCAGGCGAGTCCCACGGCCCCGGGCTGACCTGCATCATCGAGGGCCTGCCCGCCGGACTGGAGGTTCCGCGGGAGACAATCGACGGCGACCTCGCGCGTCGCCAGCTCGGCCATGGTCGCGGTGGCCGGATGAAGATCGAGACCGATCGCTGCGAGGTCACCGCCGGGGTCCGCCACGGAAGGCTTCTCGGAGGGCCGGTCGCGATCCAGGTCGCCAACCGGGACTACGAGAACTGGGAGGAGCGGATGAATCCCTGGCCGGTCGAGGCCGACGTGCCGCCCGTCGTGCTCCCGCGTCCCGGCCACGCCGACCTCGTCGGGGCCTGGAAATACGGAACCGACGACATCCGCGACATCCTGGAACGGGCGAGCGCCCGGGAGACCACCGCGCGGGTGGCCGGAGGCGCCCTCTGCCGCGAGTTCCTCCGAGCTCTTGGCGTCGAGCTCCGGTCGCACGTCGTCCAGATCGGGACCGTCGTCGCTCCCGAGCCCGAGGCGGGGCTTACGGTCGAGAGCTTTGAAGGGGTCGATGACGACCCGGTCCGCTGCCTGGACCCCGGGTCGGGGGCGGCGATGGTTGAGCACATCAACGTCCAGCGCAAGGCCAACGAGTCGATCGGTGGCGTGTTCGAAGTCGTTGCCTTCGGCCTGGTTCCGGGCCTGGGTTCGCACACCTCCTGGGAGACGCGCCTGGATGGCCGGATCGGCGGCGCCATCTGCTCGATCCAGGCGGTCAAGGGGGCCTCCCTCGGTGACGGATGGGACCTGCCGGCCCGGCCGGGCTCGGAGGCCCATGACGAGATCTTCTACTCAGAGGACCGAGGCTTCTACAGGGAGACCAACCGGGCGGGCGGGCTCGAGGGGGGGATGACCACCGGGGAGCCGCTGACCGTCCGGGGCGCCATGAAGCCGCTTCCGACCTTGACCAAGCCGCTGCGCTCTGTCGACATCTCCACCCGGGAGCCGGCCGAGGCGCTCAGGGAACGGACCGATTCGTGCACCGTGCCGGCCGCCGGCGTGGTCGGCGAGGCCATGGTCGCGCTCGTCCTTGCCGGCGCGTACCGCGAAAAGTTCGGGGGCGACAACATCGAAGACGTCCGACGGTCGGTCGCCGCCTACTGCGAGCGGATCGGGTGGCGCCAGCGCTGATCCGCTCGATTGTGCTCGTCGGCTTCATGGGGGCCGGCAAGAGCACGCTGGCCGGAGCTTTGGCCGGCGAGCTGGACGTCCCTTGGAGCGACAGCGATGCCGAGGTTGAATCGCGCTCCGGTCGCAGCATCGCCGAGCTCTTCGAGGAAGAGGGAGAGGCTGCGTTCCGCCAGGTCGAGACCGCGGTGGTCGCAGAGCTCCTTGGCGGCAAGCCTCAGGTAATCGCGCTGGGAGGAGGCTCGCTCGGCGACCCGGGAGTCCGGGAGATGCTGGAAGCGCACCTCGTCGTGCTCGTCGACGTCGACGAGGAGCTGGCCTGGGAACGCAGCCGGGGAAGCGGCAGGCCGCTTGCCGCCGACCGAGAGGCGTTTTCCGCGCTCTACCGGTCCCGCGAGCCGCTCTACATGCTCAGCGCGGATGCCATCGTTCCATCGAGCGTGGGCTCTACGGCGCAGCTCGCCGCCACGCTCCGGGAGATGGCCGCCGTTCCCGGTCCCCTCCCGTACCTGCTCTGGGCGGTGGCGGGTAGCACCTCCTACCCCTGCTGGGTTGGGGAAGGGGCGCTGGTCGACGCCCCGTGGCCCCCTGGGGAGGGGCGAAAGTTCGTCATCACCGACAGCAACGTTGGAGAGCTCTACGCCGGCCTTCTTCCCGACAGCGCCGGCCTCGTCGAGATCCCGCCCGGAGAAGAGACCAAGACCCTTGAGACCGCCGAGCGCGTATGGCAGGCACTGGCCGAGCAGCAGGCAACCCGGGCCGACACGATCGTCGCCCTGGGCGGGGGCGTCGTCGGCGACCTCGCCGGCTTCTGCGCCGCCGGCTACCAGAGGGGGGTGGCGGTGGTTCAGGTGCCGACCACGCTGGTGGCCCAGGTCGATTCGGCCTACGGGGGCAAGACCGGGGTGGACCTGCCGGCGGCCAAGAACTACATCGGCGCCTACCACCAGCCTGAGGCGGTCATCGCCGATACCGCTCTGCTGGCCAGCCTCCCGCCCGCCGAGATAGCCGCCGGCAAGGCCGAGGTGATCAAGACCGGGCTGATCGCCGGAGGTGAACTTTGGGCGCGGATCGCCTCGGGGGAGCCTCTCGACGAGCGGATGATCCGGGACTGTGCGTGGACGAAGCTTCAGGTTGTAGCCGCCGACGAGCGCGACGGCGGGCGCCGGCAGGTGCTGAACCTGGGGCACACCACCGGCCATGCGATCGAGACGGTCACCGGCTACAAGGAGCTCCGTCACGGAGAGGCGGTGGGACTGGGCCTCCTGGTCGCCCTGAGGCTCTCGGGGGCCGGCGAGCTCAGGGAGGAGGTTTCCCGCATGCTCGGCGAGGCGGGCCTCCCGGTGAGCTACCCGGGACTGGACGTCGAGGCGGTGATCGAGGCGACGCGGCTGGACAAGAAGCGGGTGGGCGACCAGGTGCCTTTCGTGCTCTGCCAGGCTCCCGGGCAGGCGCGGCCCGGCTGCCCGGTGGAGCCAGAGATGCTCCACGCTGCCGTGGCCGAGCTCGCCGGCTGAGTACCTGCCGGGGTCTCCCGGCGCTGGTGGCACACTGGTGGCGTGCTCGCACACAACCGGATAGCCGTAATGCAGGGGGTAAACCTCGACCAGCTCGGCCGCAGGGATCCTGCCCACTACGGAGGGATGGATTTCGATCGCCTTCAGCAGGCGGTCGGCGCCTGGGCCTCCGAGCTCGGGCTGGAGGCCGCCTTCTTCCAGACCAACGCCGAAGGCGAGTTCGTGGAGCACCTCCACCGCCTCGACGGGATCGCCGACGCCATCCTCCTGAATCCCGGAGCGTGGACCCATTACTCGTGGGCGATAAGAGACGCCCTGGAGATCGCCGCCCTCCCGGCGGTGGAGGTCCACCTGAGCGACGTGGAGAGCCGCGAGGATTTCCGGCGCGTGTCGGTTATCTCCGACATCTGCATCGCCACGGTCAAGGGCAAGGGGCCGGATGGGTACCGGGAAGCGCTCGAGATCCTGCACCGGCACCTCTCTGCCCCGTCGTGAGCGTTCCGGCGGAGCGCAGGGAGAGGCTGGCCGGCGAGCTAGCCGGGCGCGACCTCGGGTGGCTCATAGTCGCAGGGGACCATGACCTCAGGTGGCTGACCGGCTTTACCGGCACCAGTGGCCTGGCCCTTGTATCGGCCGGCGACGACCAACCGGTCTTCCTGACCGACTTCCGGTACGTCGAGCAGGCTGCAGCGCAACTGCCGGATGGATGGAGCGTGGTACGCACCAGCCTCGACCTGCTGGGAGCCGGGCTCGCAGAGGCAACGTCGGGCCAGGACCTCGGGGAGCTCGGCTTCGACCCGTCACAGGTGACGGTCGAGCAGCTCTCCTCGCTCTCTCAGGCGCTGGAAGGAAGGGCCACCCTCAGGGAGGCGAAGGGTCTCGTGGGGAGCATGCGGGAGGTCAAGGATGGAGACGAGGTCGCCCGGATCGCCGCGGCCTCACGGCTCGCCGACACGGCGCTCACCGAGGTGCTCTCACGGGGCCTGGCCGGCAGGCAGGAGAGCGAGGTGGCAATTGACATTGAGCGGACCCTCCTGCGCCTCGGGGCGGACGGCCTCAGCTTTTCGCCAATTGTCGCCAGCGGCAGCCACGGGGCCTTGCCCCACGCCGAGCCCAGGGAGGTCGTGATCGACACCGGGCTGCTCGTTACGGTCGACTGGGGAGCACGGCTCGACGGTTACTGCTCGGACTGCACGCGCACCTTCGCAACCGGCCCTGTGGGGGACCGCGAGCGCGAGATCTACGGGGCCGTGAACGCGGCCCGCAGCGCCGGTATCGATGCCGCGAGGGCCGGTCGCAGCGGACCGGAGGTCGACGCGGTCGCGCGCGCGGTGATCGAGGAAGCCGGCTTCGGCGAGTTCTTTGGCCATGGGCTGGGCCACGGCGTCGGGCTGGACGTGCACGAGGCGCCGCGCCTCTCTCCGCGTGCCGGGGACAGGCCGCTGGAGGCCGGGATGGTGGTGACCATCGAGCCCGGTGTCTACCTGCCCGGAGAACTTGGCGTGCGCATCGAGGACCTGGTCGTTGTCACCGAGGAGAAGCCCACGGTCCTCACCACGCTCGACCGCGAGCTCGTCGAGATCGGGTAGGGAGCGGGCGCTACCTACGCGGAGGCGGCGGCAGCAGCCAGCCGTCTTCCTCGATCGCCCTAAGGGCGAAGGGGGCGAGGGTCTGGTTCCACTGGGGCGACTGGTGGTTGCCGTCGGCGTAGACCAGGACCCCCCCGATCACCGGATAGCAACGCTTCCTGTCGCAGTAGTAGTCGGTGAGGTCGACCGTTCGGTACTTCCGGCCACCGAGCTGGCTCGCAGCTACGGCCGCGCTGTCGCTGCGCAGCACCTCGGAGCGCCGGTTGGCGCATGCCCTCCCGGCCTGCTTGCCGCTACCAATCGCGCGCTCGATGCAGTCGAGGGAGGTATCGGAAGTCTTCGGGTTGTCCCGAATCACAACGATCTGCTTGACCGTGGCCGGTAGGCCCGCCCACGCCTTCTTGTAGGAGGCGATCTCCCTGCGCTGGCCGGTGGCCACCTGGCTGAAGAAGACCGTGCTCACTTGGGGATGGGCG
>JAUMBN010000186.1:0-3768 GCA_032119675.1 Solirubrobacteraceae bacterium
TCGACGTCGTCAACGACCCATCACCACTGCCAGACTTCGAACCACTCAGCGTCTTGACTGCGCTCAGGTCGGCAACGAGTGATCGGGCGTCCGCGAGGGTCACGGTGCACGTAGTGGAGGTGGCCGGATTTTCGCTGCAGGCGTCGGTGGCCGAGCCGTTCAGCTCCTTCCAGCCCCGGAAGCGTGAGCCGGCCTGGGGCGAAATCGAGAGAACGACGGTCGTGCCCTTGTTGAAGGTCTTCTCCTTTGCGGACCGGCAGCCGGCATCACAGGCAAGATCGCTCACCGGGGAGCCACCGACCGACGCGGCAAGGTCACCCTCACCGGTCCCGCTCTTCTGTGCGGTGAGCTTGCGCAGCTCGATCAGGGTGAAGTTGGCGTTGACGGTTCGTGCCTCTGAGACGGTTACCTCGCAGGTGGTGCCGGAACCGCCAACCGCCCCTGGGCAGTTCGAGCCAGTGAAGCCGTCGAAGGTCGAGCCCGTGTCCGGCGTCGCGGTCAGCGTGACGGTGGTCGACGAGCCGAACGTCTCGGAGCAGTCCGAGGAGGTTCCGGCCAGGCCGCTCACGCAGTTGACATCGGTGCCGGAGCTGGTCTTCACCCCGCCACTTCCGTTGCCCCCGATGTTCACCTGCAGGTAGAAGTTGGGGATCGTGGAGAAGTCGGCCCTCACGGTCTTGGCCGCATCGACTACCACGCCGCAGGTTGTTGAAGTCGTCGGGTCGATCTCGTTCTGGCACCCGGTAAAGGAGTCGCCCGTAGTGGTCTCCCAGCCGTTGAACTTCCTGCCGGCGGCCGGAGCTGCGGTGAGGGTTACCTGCGTCCCCTGGAGGAAGCTCTTGGTGCAGTCGGTGGTAGTGGCGCCGCAATTGATCCCGCCCACGTTGCTCGTCACCTGGCCGGCCGAGGATGAAGCCGAGTTGTCGAGGGTCGTGGCCGCCGTGAGATTATGGGTCGTGGTGACCGCGGTGCTGACGAAGTTGGCCGAGACGTTCTGGTTCTGGCTCATCGGCACCGTGCAGGTCTGCGCGGCGGTCGGAGTCCCCGAGATCGTTGCGGACGAGCAAGCGCCACCCCAGCTGGCGAGCTTGTAACCAGTGGCCGGCGTCGCAGTGACAGTCACGCTGGTTCCATTGACGTACTCGCCCAGGCAGAAGGCGCCGCAGTTGAGGTCGATTCCTCCGCCTCCGGTTGCGGCTGAGGTGATGGTTCCCCCGACCGGCGGCAGCGTCTCGCCTGAGGTGGCGTCCACAGGCAGGTCGGCGACCGTGAGGGTGCGTGTGACCACCGGAGCCGGCTCGAACAGGGCGGTTACCTCACGCGCCTGGCTCATCGTGACAGTGCAGGTGCCGGAAGCGTTCGAGCACGCGCCCGACCATCCTGAGAAGTTCCAGCCAGCGGTAGGGGCTGCAGTCAGCGTCACGGAAGAACCCGAGGAATAAGACTTGAGGCAGTTCGAACCTCCAGCGCTGGTGCAGTCAACACCGCCTGCATCCGAGGTCACCGTTCCGGACCCCTGGACGGCCACCGAAAGCGGGAACGAGCTCGAGCCGGTGAAAGATGCCGTGACTTCGCGGGCCTGGCTCATGGTCACCGTGCAGGTGCTGGAGGTGCCGGAGCAGGCGCCGCCCCAGCCGTTGAAGGTCTGCCCGCTTGAGGGCGACGCAGTCAGGGTCACGGAAGTCTCGCTCGAGTACGAGGCCGAGCAGTTGGCGCCGGCCGTACCGCAGCTGATCCCGCTTGGGCTCGACGTCACGGAGCCCGCACCGGTTACCGTCGCGTTGAGGGGAAACTTGGAGACGAAGGTGCCGATGCTGGTGCCGAAGTCGGCGTTGTAATGGAATGAGGATCCCGAGAAGTCGTAGATCAGGGTCGTCAGGTCGGTCGACCCGGTACCAACCACCTTGACCCTGTAGGTGGTGACAACGTTGCGGCCCGCCTTGCCGGTGGGCTGGAACTCCGGGGGCGGAGAGAAACCGCAGGTCGGGTCCGCCGCGGCGTCGTAGTCGGGGTTCCAGCCGCAGGCATTGGACCAGGGACGGGAGATCGTGCGGCCCGCGGGCGTCTGGTAGGTACTGCTGACGCTCTCGACCCTGAAGGTCGAACGGGGGAAGGTGATGAAGGACTCGAGCTGCTCGTAGGCGGTCGAGGTCGACGCGTAGAGCTTGAAGGTGTACGTCTGGCCGACCTTCAGGTCGGTCGGAACCGGATCGCACTGCGTGTAGTCGTAGTTGCAGCCGCCCGGGCCGCTCACCTTTCGCGTGACGTTGCGGTTCTGGCTGACCAGGCGCTCGATGTAGAGCCCGCGAGCGCTGCCCGTCCCCGAGGCCGGCGGGTACTGCGCGGCGGAGTTGGAGCTCGGGGAGGTCCCGCTCGCCGAGCAGGATCCCCCCTCGCAAGCCTCGACGAAGTACTGGCGGAAGTTGCCCCTTACCGACGAGCTCTGCTGGAGGATGACGTTGAAGTAGCTGTCGGCACAGTCGCCGGGCGCAAGGTCGCCAAGCGAGTCTGTGGTGATGTTCCCGTCCACGCTGAAACCTGCCTGCGAAGAGTTGCCCGTCCCCTCAAATGCGAACCGGGTATTGACGTTCGAAGCGGTCGTCGTGCCGGAGGCGCTGGAGTTGCAGACGCGAACGCCAACGGGGAAACGATCCGGACCCGGCTTCGAGGGGCCGACATTGCTGCGAACGCCCACCACGTTCCAGGTGAGCGGCGTGACGGAGAGGCTGGAGGCTGCCTCAGCGGCTCTTGGGGCCTGGAAGCCGGCGGCCGTCAGCAGCAGCGCAAGGGCCGCAACACAGCTCAATCGACGTCGCGTCGCCGCGGACTCCAATTCTTCCCTGACTTTTTTTCACCGGGCGCTGCAATGCGACCCGGCTAGCCCCGACGTGGGACCCAACGGTGGCGCCACGAAGCGCCACATACCCCTGAATACGAACGTATTCTAGACCCCGAAGTTACGGCTATGCCGCAGTTCTCCTCACGATCTCAACGTTTTGTAGTAGCGGGATGGCCGAAACTCCCTAATTGGCCCCGCTTCCAGGCTCTGGCGACCTCGAAGTCGAGCAGCCAGCGCTTGGCTTTCTCCCCGCCTCCGTAGAGGCCCGAACTTCCGTCCGAGCGGATGACCCGGTGGCAGGGGATCAGGATGGGGACCGGGTTGGCTCCCATGGCGCTGCCGGCCGCTCGCACCGCTCCGGGTGAGCCTGCCGTATTCGCCATCTCCCGGTAGCTGGCCGTCTCGCCGAATGGGATCACGGCGGCCGCATCGAGAACCCGGCGCTTGAAGCCGCTGAGCATCCCGAGGTCCACCGGCACGGTGAAATCGCGAAGCTCACCCGCGAAGTAGCCGGCAACCTGTACGGCACCCTCGTCGGCGACCTCCGCCGGGTCGAGCGAGCCGCGACCGCGGCCGGAGGGCAGGGCTGCCGGTACATCCTCAGCCGGGAAGCAGACACGGTAGACGCCGGCCGGTCCACCGATCACCGTGACGGTGCCGATCGGCGTGGAGACCTCACGCACCTGCGAATCGTCCACCACCATCACGGCGAGCCTAGCCGCCGGTCTAGACTCAGAGACCACGCGCATGGCTGACCCTTCGCAAACTGGAGACGGAACCGGCATCACGGCGGCCGAGGAAGAGGCGCGCCTGGCCGAGCTGCGTGACCTGGCCGTCCTCGACACGCCGGCCGAGCCGGAATTCGACGACCTGGTGGAGACCGCCTCGCTGATCGCCGGCACGCCCATCGCCCTCATGACGCTCGTCGA
>JAUMBN010000187.1:0-6858 GCA_032119675.1 Solirubrobacteraceae bacterium
GGCAAGGGGCAGAAGCAGGCCCGCGCCGTCAAGCGCCTCAAGGTGCTCTCGGCCTTCCTGGAGTCCGACAACAAGCCGGAGATGATGATCCTGGACGCGATCCCGGTCATCCCGCCCGAGCTGCGCCCGATGGTCCAGCTCGACGGCGGCCGCTTCGCCACCTCGGACCTCAACGACCTCTACCGCCGCGTCATCAACCGCAACAATCGCCTCAAGCGACTGCTCGACCTCGGCGCCCCGGAGATCATCGTCAACAACGAGCGCCGGATGCTCCAGGAGGCCGTCGACGCCCTGTTCGACAATGGCCGCCGCGGCCGCCCGGTCACCGGCCCGGGCAACCGCCCGCTCAAGTCGCTCTCCGACATGCTCAAGGGGAAGCAGGGGCGCTTCCGCCAGAACCTGCTCGGCAAGCGCGTCGACTACTCCGGCCGCTCGGTGATCGTTGCCGGCCCGAACCTAAAGCTCCACCAGTGCGGGCTGCCGAAGCTGATGGCGCTCGAGCTCTTCAAGCCGTTCATCATGGCCCGCCTCGTCGAGGGCAAGGACGCCACCAACATCAAGGCGGCCAAGAAGATGGTCGACTCGATGATCCCCGAGGTCTGGGACGTGCTCGACGACGTGATCAGCGAGCATCCGGTGCTCCTGAACCGCGCCCCGACGCTCCACCGTCTCGGGATCCAGGCCTTCGAGCCGGTGCTGGTAGAGGGCAAGGCGATCCAGGTACACCCGCTGGTCTGCTCGGCCTTCAACGCCGACTTCGATGGCGACCAGATGGCCGTCCACGTCCCGCTTAGCGCCGAGGCCCAGGCCGAGGCGCGGATCCTGATGCTCTCGGCCAACAACATCCTCTCTCCGGCCCACGGAGCACCTCTGGCCACGCCGACCCAGGACATGGTCCTCGGCGCCTACTACCTGACCTACGGACCCGACGCCGCCGAGCTGGAGGCCGACCAGGAGAAGCTCAGCTCCGGCAACTGGCCCAAGAACGCCGAGCGCCCGCACGTCTTCCGCTCCGCCCAGGAGGCCGAGTTCAGCTACGAGTCGGGCAACGCGAAGCTGCACGACCTCGCCGAGTACCGGCCCGCCGGAAGCACCGGCGGCCACCTGCTGACCACGGTCGGGCGGATCATCTACAACGACCGGATCGAGCGTGCCCTCGAGGAATCGCTGGGCGAGTCGTTCGACCCGGCCGACTACCCGTTCATCAACCAGTCGATACGCAAGCGCGACACCGTCGCCATCATCGACGCCCTCGTCCAGTCCTACGGGCCGGCCGCGGTTGCCTCGGTGCTGGACGCCTTCAAGGACCTCGGCTTCCGCTTCTCGACCCTCGCCGGGATCACCATCTCCAAGAACGACGTGGTCATTCCCGAGAACAAGCAGGAGATTCTCTCGGGCTTCGAGGACGAGGTCGCCGATATCCAGGGCCAGTACGACATGGGCCTGATCACCCAGCAGGAGCGCCACGAGGCGGTCGTCGACAAGTGGACGGCGGCCACCGAGGAGGTCGCCGACTCGATGGAGGCCAACTTCGACCGCCTCAACCCCATCTTCATGATGGCCGACAGCGGCGCCCGCGGATCGTTCAAGCAGATCCGCCAGCTCGCCGGGATGCGCGGCCTCATGGCCAACCCGAAGGGCGAGATCATCGAGCGCCCGATCAAGTCCAACTTCATGGAGGGCCTGTCGGTGCTCGAGTACTTCATCTCGACGCACGGCGCGCGAAAGGGCCTGGCCGACACGGCCCTGCGCACCGCCGACTCGGGCTACCTGACCCGCCGCCTGGTCGACGTCTCGCAGGACGTGATCATTCGCGAGGACGACTGCAAGACCAAGGAGCACATCACGCTCCCGGTCCTCGACCAGCAGGGCGACCCGAACACCAACCTGATCGGCCGCATCGCCGCCGCGAAGATCGACACCAAGCGCGGGCGCACGATCGTCGCCAAGGGAGCCGAGATCGACCGCGCCGAGCTCGCCGAGCTCGTCGAGAGCCTCGACCAGCTCGACAGCCCGGACATCCCGGTCCGCTCGGCGCTGAAGTGCGAGTCGGTGACCGGCATCTGCCAGGCCTGTTACGGGCGCTCGCTGGCCACCGGCCAGCTGGCCCAGATCGGCGACGCGGTCGGCATCATCGCCGCGCAGTCGATCGGCGAGCCGGGCACCCAGCTGACGATGCGCACCTTCCACACCGGCGGAGTCGCCGGCGCCGACATCACGCACGGCCTGCCGCGCGTGGTCGAGCTCTTCGAGGCCCGCAAGCCCAAGGGGCTCGCCGAGATGGCCCAGGAGTCGGGCAAGGCCTCCATCGAGGAGACCGAGAAGAACGTCGTGGTCACCGTCACCGACGACGCCGGCGAGGAGCACGAATACAGCTTCCCGCGCCGCACCCGGATTCTCGTCGAGAACGGCAAGAAGGTCGAGAGGGGCGCGCAGCTCAACGAGGGCTCGCTCTACCCGCACGACATCCTCGCCCTGCGTGGCCGCACCGAGGCCGAGCAGTACTTCGTCGACGAGGTCCAGAAGGTCTACCGCTCCCAGGGAGTGGAGATCAACGACAAGCACATCGAGCTGATCGTGCGCCAGATGATGAAGAAGGTCCGGGTCGACCAGCGCGGCGACAGCGGCTACCTGCCGGGCCAGCTAGTCGACCGCCAGGAGTTCCTCGAGAGGAACGCCGCGGTCAAGAAGGCCAAGGGCGAGACCGCCCAGTACGAAGAGGTGATTCTCGGAATCACCAAGGCCTCGCTGAACACCGACTCGTTCCTCTCGGCCGCCTCCTTCCAGGAGACGACCAAGGTGCTCACCGACGCCGCGCTGGAGGGCAAGCGCGACGACCTCGCCGGCCTCAAGGAGAACGTGATCATCGGGAAGCTGATTCCGGCGGCCACCGGGCTCAAGCATTACCGGCGGATCGAGATCGAGCCGACCGAGCCGCTCCCGCAGGCCCACGACATCGGCCTCCTCGACGGCGACGAGCTCGCTGCCGAGCTCGGCCTCGCCGAGGAGCAGCTGGGCGGCGTGATCGGGGCCGGCATCCAGGAGGACGTCTCCGAGCTCGAGCAGATCGGCGCCGGGGTGGATGACGGGTTCGCCGAGGAGGCGATCGTCATCGACGAAGAGCCCCCGCCGGCCGGGTAGCTCAGGTCTTGAGCGACATCGCCCACTCGCGCAGCTCGCGCGCGTGGGAATCCACCAGCCCCTCGGCGGGGTCGGTGGTCACCAGTAGCGTCGGCCCCGGCCTCTCGCGGGCCCAGTCATGGCATGCCCCGTTCAGGGCGTCGTCGATCCAGGCCAGGGGACGGTGCGGGCCGGCATGCTCGTCGATTGCCGCCAGCTTCCAGTGGGCGTGCCCCTTTCCCGGGTTGCGGTCGAAGCTCAGGTACGGGGGAGCCGGGTCCAGGCCGATTATCGGCCCGAGATGCTCGCCGGCCTTCTCCTCCCAGCCGGTGCACCAGACGAGCTCGAAATCATCGGAGAGAGCGGGCAGGTGCTCGGCTGCGCGAGCCGAACAGAGGTGGAGCAGGCCCTCAACGTTGAGCCAGGTTCCCTCCGGTGGGCTCTGGCTGTCGAAACCGAAGAGCGAAATGACCCCGTCAACATCGACGAGCAGGATCGGCTTGCCCGGGTCCCGGGCGCTTCTCGCTGCGTGCACGGCGGGGATTATCGCGGAGCCGACGGTGACCCGGTGCTGAAGCTCGGCCTGCTGATCGCCTTCGGCGGCGCGATCGCCGCCAACCTAGGCTTCTTCCTGCGCTTTCGCGGCGCCCGCCTGGCCCCCGACGTGAGCCTGCGCCGTCCGCTGCGCTCCGCCGCCGGGCTCTGGCTCTCGCCCTGGTTTGCCGGCGGCATGCTCGTCGGGTTCCTCGCCTGGGCGATGCAGGTGACAGCGATCACGCTCGCTCCGCTCTCCCTGGTGCAGGCCGTCTTCGCCGGTAGCGTGGCCCTGGTCGCGGTGATGGCTGACCGCATCTTCGGCCTTCCGGTGGCCGGCCGGCAGTGGTGGGGGCTGGCCCTGACCGCTGTTGGACTCGTGCTCCTGGCCCTCACCATGCCGGCTGCCGGCTCCGCGCCCCCGGCGCTGGCCACCGCGCCGATGGTCGCGTTCGAGGCGGGGCTGCTTGCGGCCGGGGTTCTGCTGATTGTCGGTCCCCACGCCGCCGGGGCCAGGCGGGAGCACCATGGGATCGCCCTCGCCGCCGCGGCGGGAATCATGTTCGGTGCCTGCAACGTCGCCGTCAAGGCGCTGACCGGCCAGTTCGACGGCCTCGCTTCGCTCGCCAGCCCCTGGCTGGCGGTCGCGCTGGTGGCGTCGGCCGGGGCGTTCTACGCCTCGGCGCGGAGCCTCCAGCTGGGGGGTGCCGTAGCGGTGATCGGCATTACGGGGACCACCGCTGCCGTCACCTGCATAGCCGGCGGGATACTGATCTTCCGCGACCCGCTCCCCGCCTCGGCCGCCGGCCTCCTGCTCCAGCTGCTGGCCTTCGTGCTCGTCCTCGCGGCCGCCGTGATGGTCCCGGCACCCCGGTCGGCCGCGCTCTCCCAGCCGTCCTGAAAAAACGCTTTCGCGTGTACGCTGGGGGCGTGGCCACCACCTCCGCAGACATCGACAGCGCAGCGCTCCAGGAGCTCGCCCGCCGGCACCTCTGGCTGCACTTCAGCCGGATGGGGCCCTACGAGCAAGGCGCCGAGATTCCGATTATCACCCGCGGCGAGGGCTGTTACGTCTGGGACGACCATGGAAACCGCTATCTCGACGCCCTCAGCGCCCTCTTCTGCGTGAACATCGGCCATGGGCGCGCCGACATCGCCCAGGCCGGGGCCGACCAGGCGGCCGAGCTCGGCTTCTTCACCACCTGGTCATACGCCCACCCTCGGGCGATTGAGCTCGCCGCCAAGATCGCCTCGCTGGCCCCAGGCGACCTCAACCGCGTCTTCTTCACCAGCGGCGGCGGAGAGTCGGTCGAGACGGCGCTCAAGGTCGCCCGGCAGTACCACAAGCTCACCGGCCACCCAAACAAGACAAAGGTGATCGCCCGTGAGGTCGCCTACCACGGCACCACCATGGGTGCGCTGAGCGCCACCGGCGTCACCGGCCTGCGCCAGCCGTTTGAGCCCTTTGCTCCCGGCGGCTGCCACGTGCCCAACACCAACACCTACCGGCTGGCCCCCGGCTACGGGGAGGAGAACCTCGCCGAGGCGATCGCCCACCGGATCGAGTTCGAGGGACCCGACACCGTCGCCGCCGTCATCCTCGAGCCGGTCCAGAACGCCGGCGGCTGCTTCACCCCGCCCGAAGGCTACTTCCAGCGCGTGCGCGAGATCTGCGACGAGCACGACGTGCTGATGATCTCCGACGAGGTCATCTGCTCCTGGGGGCGCCTCGGCGAATGGTTTGGTGCCCAGAGGTTCGGCTACCAGCCCGACATCATCACCACCGCCAAGGGCATCACCTCCGCCTACGCCCCGATGGGCGCAATGATCGCCTCCGACCGCGTCATGGAACCCTTCCTCGAGGGAACCAACTCCTTTATCCACGGCTTCACCTTCGGTGGCCATCCGATGGCCGCGGCCGTCTCCCTGGCCAACATCCAGGCCATGGAGGACGAGGAGGTCCTCGAGAACGTCCGCGAGAACGAGGGAGTCCTGCGGGCGATGCTCGAGTCGCTGCGCGACATCCCGATCGTCGGCGACGTTCGCGGTGCCGGCTACTTCCACGCCATCGAGCTCGTAAAGGACCAGGAGACCCGCGAGACCTTCAACAGCGCGGAGTCCGAGACGCTCCTGCGCGGCTTCCTCTCCGGTGAGCTCTTCCGCAACGGCCTGATCTGCCGCGCCGACGACCGCGGCGACCCCGTCGTCCAGTTCTCACCGCCGCTGATCGCCGGCCCCGAGCAGTTCGCCGAAATCGAGGCGGTGATGAGGCCCGCGCTAGAGCAGGCCTCCGAGATGATCAAGGCCATGTAGGCCCGGGAGGAACGAGCAGGTGAAGACCGGAGTCCCCACCGAGATCAAGACCGACGAGTACCGCGTAGCGATGACGCCCTCCGGCGTGCGCGAGCTCACGCAGCACGGTCACGAGGTCGTAGTCCAGGCCGGCGCCGGCGAAGGCTCGGCGATCAGCGACGAAGAGTACGTCGCCCAGGGCGCCACAATCCTGCCCGACGCCGACGCCGTCTTTGCCGAAGCCGACCTCGTTGTCAAGGTCAAGGAGCCCCAGCCCGACGAGGTCGCCCGCCTTCGCCCCGGCCAGGTCCTCTTCACCTACCTGCACCTCGCCCCCGACCCCGAACTCACCGTCGGCCTGATGGACTCCGGCGCCACCTGCATCGCCTACGAGACCGTCGAAGACCCGATGGGCCGCCTGCCGCTGCTCGCCCCGATGAGCGAGATCGCCGGCAAGATCGCCACCCAGGCCGGCGCCTTCATGCTCGAGAAGCCGCTCGGCGGCCGCGGGCTGCTGCTCGGCGGCGTCCCCGGCGTCGCCGCCGGCAAGGTCATGGTCATCGGCGGGGGAGTCGTCGGCGCCAACGCCGCCCGCATCGGCCTGGGCATGGGCGCCGAGGTCTACATCTACGACCGCAGCATCGACCGCCTTCGCGACCTCGAGCACCAGATGAACTGGGAGGCTTCCACCTGCTTCGCATCGACGCTCGAGATCGAGCAGCGCCTCCCCGAGGTGGACCTCGTCATCGGGGCCGTTCTCGTCAAGGGCGCCCAGGCCCCCCGCGTCATCACCCGCGAGCAGCTCGCCCTCATGAAGCCCGGCGCAGTCCTCGTCGACGTCTCCATCGACCAGGGCGGCTGCTTCGAGACCTCACAGGCCACCACCCACAGCGACCCGACCTACGAGGTCGA
>JAUMBN010000188.1:0-11728 GCA_032119675.1 Solirubrobacteraceae bacterium
TCGATTTCGAGGCGGTGATCGAGCGCTGGAAGAACGGGCCGCTGGATACGCCGCTCGCGCGGCGGGTCAGTCCGCGCGGGTTCACGATCTTCAGCTCCCGCCCGTGGAGCGACCAGGACGGCGACCCCGGTCGCCCGTCCGAGGTCAACGGCGTGGTGGTGATCGACCAGCTGCGAACGCGGCGCGACATTCCCGGCGCGGTCGTCGCGCTCGAGGACGGCCGATTTGCCTACACGGGGCCGATCGTCGCGATCGGCTCGGCAGCCCAGGTGCGCGACTCGGCCGAGCGCCGGCTCAGGAAGACCACCGACGACAGCGAGTCGGCCTGGTGGCGCGAGGTGATCGGCGCCCTGGCCGTCCAGTAGGCACCGAGCGAAAAAAACCCGGTCCTCGCGGGGCCGCTCCTTGGCTACGATCGCCCCATGGCCTCTATCGACCAGACCGAGCTGCCGGGAGTTGGTGTCCGTTACGAGTTCGATACCGATCGAGGGGTGCGTGTAGGGGTGCTTCAACACCTGTCGGGCGACCGGGAGCTACTGCTCTACGACAAGAACGATCCCGACACCTGCGATCGGACGGTGCGGCTGAAGGATGCCGACGCCGAGGCGCTTGCCGACCTGCTTGGACTCTCTCAGTTGGCCCAGAGCCTGGGGGCGGTTCGTGAGGCCGTCGGCGGCCTGGTAATCGAGTGGATAACGATCGGCCAGGGGAGCCCCTTCGAAGGAAAGACGATTGGCGACACGCGGCTGCGCACCCAGACCGGCGTCTCGATCATCGCGGTGATTCACAACTCGGAGCCGACCCCCGCCCCCGGACCCGAGCAGCAGCTGGACGCGGGCGACACCGTGATCGTCATCGGCACTCTCGATGGGATCCATCGGGCGGAGACCCTGCTGGAACGCGGATAGCCGATGGTGCTCGCCGCCGCGAGTTCGGTCTCCGGCGTTGACATACCGCTGGTCCTGGTCGAGGCCGGGGTCGTCCTCCTTCTGCTCGGGCTGCTCTCGCGCCTTGCCCAGCGACTCCAGACCAGCCCCGTTCCCTTCTACCTGCTGGTAGGGGTCATCGTCGGGCTCGGGCCCGGGCCACTGGAGGTCGATCCAGCGGTGATCGAGGTCGGGGCGGCGATCGGTGTCGTCCTGCTGCTCTTCTTCATCGGCCTCGAATACACCGGTCTGGAACTGGTCACTACGCTGAGAAGGCAGGCTCCCGCCGGCCTGGTTGATGCCCTGGCCAACGTCGTTCCCGCACTGGTGATCGGGCTCCTCATGGGGCTGGAAGGGGCCGCGCTGCTGGCCCTGGCCGGGATTGCCTGGGCCTCCTCCTCGGGCATCGTCGCCAGGACCCTCGAGGATCTCGGGCGCTTCGGTAACCGCGAGACACCCGGGGTCCTGGCCATCCTCGTGATCGAGGACGTGGGCATGGCCGCCTACCTTCCGATCCTGACTGTTGTGCTGGCCGGCGGCACGGTCGCTGCGGCTGCGGGGTCGGTAGCGCTGGCGATCGCCGTCGTACTGCTCGCCCTCTTCATCGCCGTGCGGGGGTCTCACCACGCGGAGAGGCTTTTCGCCGCTGTAGGAGGAGAGGCCCTGGTCCTGACGATGCTCGGTGTGACGATGGTGGTTGCCGGTGCCGCGGAGATGATCCAGGTTTCGGCGGCAGTCGGGGCCTTCCTGGTGGGGATTCTCATCTCCGGGCGCCTTGCCAGGCGAACCCGTGCCCAGCTGGAGCCTCTCCGAGACCTTTTCGCGGCTGTCTTTTTCGTCTTCTTCGGCCTCCAGATCGACCTGGCCGGCCTCGGGCCGCAGGTGGGCTGGATCGTTGCCCTTTGCATTGTCGGCATCGCCGGCAAGCTGGTCAGCGGCTGGTTTGTTGCCGGGCGGGCAGGGTCGGGACCGGCAGCTCGCCTGAGGGCGGGCACCGTTCTCATCCCCCGCGGCGAGTTTGCGATCGTGATCGCGTCGCTCGCCGTGGCCGCCGGCGTCGACGAGAGGATCGGCGCCCTCACCGCCGGTTACGTTCTGGTGCTCGCGCTGGCCGGTTCGCTTGCCACCCGCTTCTCCGATCCCCTCGCTCGGCGTTTGCGCGTGCTCCATTCCCCGCGCCCGGCCGTGCCGGACGCCTAGCCGCCCCGGTACGCTCGCTGCGTGGAGAGCCACGAGTGCGATGTCGCGGTTATCGGGGCAGGGCTGGCTGGCCTCAGCGCAGCCCGTGAGCTGGAGAGCTCGGGCTACTCGGTCGCCGTGCTCGAGGCCCGCGACCGGGTCGGCGGAAGGCTCCTGAACCATCCCATCGCCGGTACCGACGATGTGGTCGAGGTAGGGGGCCAGTGGGTCGGACCTACGCAGACCGAGGTCCTGGCCCTGGCCGACGAGCTCGGGCTTGAGCGCTACCCGACCTGGACCCGGGGCGAGAACCTCGTCGACTGGAACGGGAGGATGGTTCGTTACAAGGGCTCAATTCCCAAGATCAACCCGGCGATCCTTGCCGACGTGGCCCAGGCCCAGGCCCGCCTCGAGCGGCTCGCCAGGAAGGTCGACCCCGAGCGGCCATGGGCGGCACGGAAGGCGGACCAGTGGGATTCGCGCACCTTTGCCTCATGGATCTCGTCCAACACGGCGACCAGGGGGGCAGCAACGCTGCTCGAGATCGCCACCGAGGCGGTCTGGGCGGCAGAGCCGGCCGACCTCTCGCTGCTGCACGTCCTCTTCTACGTCTCGGCGGCCGGCTCGTTCGAGAACCTGATCGGCACGGAGGGGGGAGCGCAGCAGGACCGGATCGTCGGCGGCACGCAGCTCCTCGCCACCCGGCTCGCCGACCGGCTCGAGGGCCCCCTGCTTCTCGACCACCCGGTCCACCAGGTCGACCACGGTGAGCGGGGCGTGGTCGTGCACGCCGGCGGGATCGGTTGGCACGTCGAGGCGAGCGCCGTGGTGGTAGCCATCCCGCCGACCCTCACCAGCCGAATCAGGTGGCGCCCGGCGCTGCCTGCCCAGCGCGACCAGCTGGTCCAGCGGATGCCCCAGGGCACCGTGGCCAAGTGCATGGCCGTCTACGAGCGGCCCTTCTGGCGCGACCAGGGCCTCTCAGGCCAGGCGCTGAGCGTCGCCGGCCCGACGCGGATCATGTTCGACAACTCCCCGCCCGACGGCAGCCGGGGCGTGCTGCTCGGCTTTCTCGAGGGCGATGCCGCTCGCGAGCTGGGCGAGTGGGAGCCGGCGGCCCGGCAGGCTGCGGTGCTCGACGGCTTTAGCCGGGTCTTCGGCCCCGAGGGCCGCCGGCCGCTGGAGTACATCGAGAAGCTCTGGGCAGACGAGGAGTGGACCCGTGGCTGTTACGGCTGCTACATGCCGCCGGGCGCCTGGACCGCCCATGGCCGGTGGCTCTCCCGGCCGATCGGGCCGATCCACTGGGCCGGCGCCGAGACGGCGACCGTGTGGGCCGGCTACATGGACGGCGCCGTGCGCTCGGGCCGGCGCGCCGCCCGCGAGGTGGCCGGCCTCATCGCATGAGGGAGGTGCCGACCGACCGGCTTGCCGCCGACGTCGAGGCCCTTGCGGGGATGCCCCGCGGATCGACCAGCCGTGACGAGCAGGCCGCCGCCCGCTGGGCCGCCGCCCGTCTCGAGGAGTGCGGTGCTGCGGGAGCCGGCGTGGAGCGCTACGCGGGGCGGACCACCAACTCATGGAGCTTTGCCGGCCACTCGGCCGTCGCCCTGGCCGGCCAGCTGGCGGGCGGCTTCAGGGGCGCTCTCCTCGCCCTGGGTGCGCTCATATCGCTTGAACGCGACGCGAGCGGGCGTTCACCGTGGAGGCGGCGCCTGGTCGACGGTGCGGAGGGAGCCAGCGCCTTCGGCCGCGTGCCGGCCTCGGGGGAGCGCCGCGGCTCGGTGGTGATAGTCGCGCACATCGACACCGCGAAGACCGGCCTGGCCTGGCACCCGCGCGTCACGCAGTTCGGTGGGCAGAGGAACCTGTCACGGCAGGCAATGGACCCGGTGATGGGGCTGCAGGCGGTGGCGATCGCCGGCTCGGCGCTTGCGGCGCTCCTGCCCCGCCGGTCACTCCTTCGCCGCCTGTTGGGGATCCCGGCCGCGGCGCTCAACCTCGTCGCCATCGCCTTAAACCTCGACATCGCCCGCTCGCCCGTGGTTCCCGGGGCCAACGACAACGCCTCCGGGGTCGCCGCCACGCTGGCGGTGGCGCGGGCCTTCTCCATCAATCCTCCCGAGAACGTCGACCTGGAGATTGCGCTGGTTGGGGGCGAGGAGGTCGGCATGGGCGGCTTTCACGCCTGGCTGGAGCGCCGGCAGGCTGCGCTCGACCCGGCCCGGACCCTGGTCCTGGGCCTCGACACCGTCGGCTCGGGCACGCCGATC
Source organism: Solirubrobacteraceae bacterium (assembly GCA_032119675.1). Taxonomy (GTDB): domain Bacteria; phylum Actinomycetota; class Thermoleophilia; order Solirubrobacterales; family Solirubrobacteraceae; genus F1-60-MAGs163. Next base: position 4,379 of record JAUMBN010000188.1, read on the forward strand.
GTCGCCGCGGCTGAGGGGGCGGTCGCCACGCACCGCTATCCGGAGGGCGCACTCGAACTTGTCGACGAGGGCGCGCTGCTCGCCGGTGAGGCCGAGCCCCGGCGGTGGCGGATCGGTGCCTGGACCGACCCGCTCCTGGCCCTGCTGCGGGGCTACCCCGCGGCCTCGATCCTCTCGGTGGGGCCGGGTTACTACACCCACTACCACCACCCGAGCGACCTGCCGGAGTTCGTCGACTACGGCTCCGTAGCCGCCTGTGCCCGTATCGCCGCCGGGACGGTCGAGGCGTGGGACCGGCGCTTTGCGGGCTGACCCCGCCGGCTACCAGCCGCGGGTGCCCGGGCCTCCCTTGAACGGCCCCTCGATGTCGGAGGTGATCCAGCCGCCGTAGAAGTCTCCCTCCTGAGCCTGAACCTCCTCGCCGCCGAGGGTGCACCTCTCCATCCGGCCCGGGTAGACGGCGACGTGGCCCTTCAGCTGCGAATAGGCGGCGACCGGGTCGGGGTAGTGCCATGCTGCCGCCTTCTCCGTGCGGCCGCCGCCTGTGAGGTCGAGGTACTCCGCGACGCCCTTGAACTCGCAGAAGGTGGCGCGGGCCGCGGAGGGAGCCAGCGCGCCCGCCAGGAAGTCTGGCTCCGGGACGTAGATCACCGGCGGGTGGCTGGTCTCAAGGACCCTCCAGGCGCCCTGGCTTCGGGCAATTTTCTCGCCTCCGAGGAAGATCTCGACCTTCCGGCTGCACGGCTCCAGGCGGGGTGGCCGCGGGTAGTCCCAGACGTTCTCCATGCCCGGATTACGGGCCAGGCTGCCGGGTGGACGTGCGCCGGCCGCGAGATTGTCAGAATGTGGCTATGAGCTCTTCTTCCTCCGGCGCCGCCGACCCGCGCAAGCGCCGCAACATCATCATCGGTGCCGCGATCGCCATTGTCGTGATCGTGGCCGTCGTCGTGGTCCTGGTCAGCTCCGGCGGCTCGGACAGCACCGGCACCGGCACCGCATCCGACGGCTCGACCGCCGCCCAGGTAAAGGGCGAGAAGGAGACCTCCGAGATGCTCGACGGCATCCCGCAGGACGGCAACGCCCTGGGCAAGAAGAGTGCCAAGGTCACCCTGGTCGAGTTCGCCGACTTCCAGTGCCCGTTCTGCCGCGACTTCGCGCTGAACACCCTGCCGGTGATCATCAACGACTACGTGCGCACCGGGAAGGTCCGGATGGAGCTGCGGACCCTCACCTTCATCGGCCCCGACTCGGAGACGGCGGCCCGCGCAGGGGCGGCGGCCGGTGAGCAGAACCTCGAGTGGAACTACACCAACCTCTTCTATTACAACCAGGGCCAGGAGAACTCGGGGTACGTGACCGACGAGTTCATCGACAGCCTGTACAAGGCGGCCGGGGTCGACGAGGCCAAGGCCAACGCCTTCCGCAAGACCGACGCCGCCGGCGTTCCGGCCCAGTCGTCGGATGCCGAGGCCCAGAAGTACGGGATTCAGTCGACGCCGTCGTTCGTCGTCGGCCCTACCGGCGGCCCGTACACGAAGCTCGACGTGGACATCACAAATCCCGACGGCTTCAAGGCCGCACTCGACTCGCTGCTCAAGGACTAGGTGTCGGCCGGGAGCGCGAGCACCGACAGCTTCGGGGCCCGCGGGACCCTTGAGGTCGGAGGACGCGATTACGAGATCTTCCGCCTCGACGCGCTGCAGGCGAAGTTCGATGTCGCGCGGCTGCCCTTCTCGCTGAAGATCCTGCTCGAGAACCTCCTGCGCCGGGAGGGCGACGGCGCAGTTACCGCCGCCGACATCGAGGCGCTCGCCTCCTGGGACGCCAAGGCGCAGCCGAGCCGGGAGATCGCCTTCACCCCGGCCCGCGTTGTCCTCCAGGACTTCACCGGCGTGCCGGCGGTGGTCGACCTCGCCGCCATGCGCGACGCGATCGCCCAGCTCGGAGGCGACCCCCAGGCGATCGAACCGCTGGTGCCGGCTGAGCTCGTGATCGACCACTCCGTCCAGGTCGACGCATTCGGAACGCCCGACGCCTTCGAGATAAACGCGCGCCGCGAGTTCGAGCGAAACGAGGAGCGCTACCGCTTCCTGCGCTGGGGCCAGGAGGCCTTCGAGACCTTCAAGGTCGTGCCGCCCGACACCGGCATCGTCCACCAGGTCAACCTCGAGTACCTCTCCCGCGTGGTGTTCGTCAACGACGCCACCGGGCAGGCCTACCCTGACACCCTCGTTGGGACCGACTCCCACACGACGATGATCAACGGCCTGGGCATCCTCGGCTGGGGGGTCGGAGGGATCGAGGCCGAGGCGGCGATGCTCGGCCAGCCGATCTCGATGCTCGTGCCCCAGGTGGTGGGCGTGAGGCTCTCCGGTGAGCTGCCCGAGGGCGCCACCGCCACCGACCTCGTCCTTACCGTCACCGAGAAGCTGCGCGAGGTGGGTGTCGTCGGCCGGTTCGTCGAGTTCTTTGGCCCCGGCGTCGCCGCCCTGCCGCTCGCCGACCGCGCCACGCTGGGCAACATGAGCCCGGAGTTCGGCTCCACCTGCGCGATCTTCCCGATCGACGCCGAGACCATCCGCTACCTGGAGTTCACCGGCCGGCCCGCCGAGCAGGTGGCCCTCGTCGAGGCCTACGCCCGCGAGCAGGGGCTGTGGCTCGATGCCGATTCGGAGGAGTCGACCTTCAGCCAGACGCTCGAGATCGCCCTGGACGAGGTCGTCCCGTCGATCGCCGGCCCCAGGCGCCCGCAGGACCGCGTTTCGCTCGACCGTGCCAAGGACGCCTTCCGTGAGGAGCTCGAGAGCTTCGTCGTTCCGCAGATCGACGCCCAGGACGAGGCCGACCGGGAATCCTTCCCGGCCAGCGACCCCCCGTCCTCGATGGAGCCGGGCGAGCAGCCCGACAGGCTCGCCCCGGCCGACCAGCCTGCGCCCGAGCCGGCAGTGGCCCTCGGGGAGCAGGTGAGGGTGAAGGCCGCCGGCGGCGAGGAGTTCGAGCTGGGCAACGGCGACGTGGTGATCGCCGCGATCACCAGCTGCACCAACACCTCCAACCCCTCGGTGATGATCGGCGCCGGGCTTCTGGCCCGCAACGCGCGCGCCCGCGGCCTGCAGGTTCGCCCCTGGGTCAAGACCTCGCTCGCCCCGGGCTCGAAGGTGGTTACCGACTACCTCGACCGCGCCGGCCTCCAGGATGACCTCGACGGCCTGGGCTTCAACCTCGTCGGCTACGGCTGCACCACCTGCATCGGCAACTCCGGCCCGCTGCCGGAGGAGGTCTCGAAGGCGGTGCAGGAGCACGACCTGACCGTCTGCTCGGTGCTCTCGGGCAACCGGAACTTCGAGGGCCGGATCAACCCAGACGTGAAGATGAACTACCTCGCCTCACCGCCGCTCGTGGTCGCCTACGCGCTGGCCGGGACAATGGACATCGACTTCGCCACCGAGTCGCTCGGCACCACCGAGGACGGCAGCGAGGTCTACCTGCGCGACATCTGGCCCTCGAGCCGCGAGATCGCCGAGACCGTCCAGGAGGCGGTCCAGTCGGACATGTTCCGCAAGAGCTATGGGCAGGTCTACGAGGGCGACGTCAACTGGAACGGCCTCGACGTCCCCGGCGGCGACCGCTACGCCTGGAGCGGCGATTCGACCTACGTGCGCCAGCCGCCCTTCTTCGAGGGGATGCCGGCCGAGCCCGAGCCGGTTCAGGACATAATCGGCGCCCGTGCCCTCGCCCTGCTGGGCGACAGCGTCACCACCGACCACATATCCCCGGCCGGTGCGATCAAGCGCGACTCGCCGGCCGGCGGGTACCTCGAGTCCCAGGGAGTCGCGCCCATCGACTTCAACTCCTACGGCGCCCGCCGCGGCAACCACGAGGTGATGATGCGCGGCACCTTCGCCAACATCCGCCTGCGCAACCTCCTGGCTCCCGGCACCGAGGGCGGGGTAACGCTCCACCAGCCCAGCGGGGAGCAGATGTCGATCTACGACGCGGCGATGCGCTACGCGGGGGAGGGCACTCCCCTGGTGGTGCTCGGCGGCCGCGAGTACGGCTCGGGCTCCTCGCGTGACTGGGCGGCGAAGGGCACCGCGCTGCTCGGCGTCCGCGCCGTGATCGCCGAGAGCTTCGAGCGGATCCACCGCTCCAACCTCGTCGGCATGGGCGTCCTGCCGCTCGAGTTCCCGCCGGGCGAGAGCGCCGCGTCGCTGGGGATCGGCGGCCACGAGGTCTTCGAGATCACCGGCCTGGCCGGCCCGCTCAACGCCGGCGAGCTGCCGCAGCAGGTGACGGTCAACGCCGGCGACGTGGAGTTCAGCGCGACGGTGAGGATCGACACGCCCAAGGAGGCCGAGTACTTCCGCCAGGGCGGGATCCTGCGCTACGTGCTGCGTCAGCTGGCCGCTGCCGGCTGAGCCGATGCCCCGCTACCACGATCTCTCCGCCCCCCTGGTTCCCACCCCCGACGGCCTTCCCGAGCTGCTGGCGGTAAGGGTCGATCACGCCTCCCACGCCGACGGGGCAGAGGCGATCGAGTCGATGATGGGCGTCGGGCCCGAGCTGCTGCGCGACGGCGAGGGGTGGGCGGTCGAGACGATCTCCCTCGGTACCCACAACACCACTCACGTCGACGCGCCGTGGCATTACAACAGCACCATCCAGGGGTCTGCGGCGGCGACGATCGACGAGATCCCGCTCGAGTGGTTCCACGGTCCGGGAGTCGTGATCGAGGCGCGTGGCCGGGAGGAGGGGGACGCTCTCGGCGTGGAGGACTTTGAGCGGGGGCTGGAGGAAGCGCGGCACGAGCTCGAGGCCGGCGACGTGGTGCTGGTCCGGACGGGCGGTGACGAGTTCCTGTCCGACCCCGGCTACATGGCTCGCGGATGCGGGGTTACCGCCGAAGCGACGGTCTGGCTCTGCGACCGCGGGGTCAGGCTCATGGGAATCGACGCGTGGGGCTGGGACCGTCCCCTGCACCTTGAGGCCGAGGAGGCCCGCGCCCGCGGCGAGAAGGGGATCTTCTGGGCCGCCCACCAGTGCGACCGCGCCTACTGCCAGATCGAGCGGCTCGCCGGCCTCGATGCGCTCCCGCCGACCGGCTTTGAGGTCTTCGCCTTTCCGCTCAAGGTGGTTGGCGGCAGCGCAGGACCGGCTCGCGTAGTGGCGATAGAGCCCGGCTGAGCGGGCCTGCCTCAGGCCGGCAGGCGACCGGTATCGAGCGTGCGCGCCACGAGCTCGTGGTACTCGGGCACGTCGAGAAGGAACGAGTCGTGGCCCCAGGGCGACTCGATGTCGACCTGCTCGGCGTCCCAGCCGGCGGCCCGCAAGCGTTCGATGATGACGGTCGAGTGGCCGGCGTCGAAGCGCCAGTCGCTGGAGAAGGAGATGGCCAGGACCTTTGTCGGGTTGCCCTTGAGTTTTTCCTCGACCCCCTCCTCGTCGAAGGGGGCGAAGTAGTCCATGGTGCGGGTGAGGTAGAGGTAGCTGAGAGCGTCGAAGCGGCTGAGGAAGCTGGCGCCCTGGTGGTGGAGGTAGTGCTCTACCTCGTAGTCGGGCCCCAGGCCCGGCTCGGCGCCCTCGACCCGGCGCTGGTGGCCGAACTTCTCCATGAACGACTCCTCGGAGAGGTAGGTGATGTGAGCCATCATCCGTGCCACCGCGAGCCCGATGTTGGGCCGGCGGTCGCTCTCGTGGTAGCGGCCGCCCTGGAAGTCCGGGTCGCGCATGATCGCCTCGCGGGCGACGGTGGAGAAGGCGATGTTCATCGGGCTCAGGCGGGCGCTGGCGCAGATCGGCAGGCAGAGCTCCATCGCCATCGGGTCGTCGATCGCCCACTGAAGGGCCTGCATCCCGCCGAGCGAGCCGCCGATCGCCGCGTGGAGTCGCCCGACGCCGAGGTGGTCGAGCAGCCGGCGGTGGACCGTGTTGAGGTCCCGGACCGAGAACATCGGGAACTCCAGGCCGTACCGCTGGCCGCTGGCCGGGTCGACCGACGAGGGCCCGGTCGTTCCCTGGCAGCCGCCGAGCAGGTTGGGGGAGATGACGAAGAAGCGGTCGGTGTCGACCGGCTTGCCGGGCCCGATCAGCCTGTCCCACCAGCCGCGCCGCGCGGGGTCGCCGTGGTGGCCGGCGGCGTGGGCGTCGCCGGTCAGCGCGTGGCAGACGAAGACCGCGTTGCTGCGCTCGGCGTTGAGCTCGCCGTAGCTCTCCCAGGCGACCTCGACCTCGTCGAGCCGGGCGCCCGACTCGAGCACCAGCGGATCTTCCCCGGTGAAGAGGAGCGCTCCCTGCGTCTCCACCTCACCGAGCCCGCCGGCGCTCACGCCGGGCGTGGCCTCATGCGGGTACTGCCTCCCGCGCCCTGGCCAGGGCCTGGTCGAGGTCCTCGATCAGGTCTTCCACGTTTTCGATCCCGACCGAGAGCCTGACGGTCTCCTGGGTCACCCCGGCCGCCTCAAGCTCCTCGTCGCTGAGCTGGGAGTGGGTGGTCGAGGCGTTGTGGATGGCCAGCGACTTGGCGTCACCGATGTTGGCAAGGTGGCTGAAGAGCTCGAGGTTCTCGATGAACTTCTGCCCTGCCTCGCGCCCGCCCTTGACCCCGAACGTCACGAGCGCACCGTAGCCACCGGTGAGGATGCGGTCGGCCACCTCCTTGTAGTCGCTCGAGTCCAGGCCCGGGTAGTAGACCCACTCGACGTCGTCGCTCTCCTCGAGGTGCCGGGCGATGGCCAGCGCGTTGGCGTTATGGCGCTCCATCCTCAGAGGCAGGGTCTCGATCCCCTGCAGGATGAGGAAGGCGTTGAACGGCGAGAGCGCCGCACCCATGTTGCGCAGCAGCACGGTGCGGACGCGGCCGATGTAGGCCGCCGGCCCGAGCGCGTCGGCCCAGACCACGCCGTGGTAGCTCGGGTCGGGCCCGACGAGGATCGCGAACTTCTCCGGCTGCGAGCTCCAGTTGAAGTTTCCCGAGTCGACCACGGCACCGGCGATGGTCGTGCCGTGGCCGCCGATGAACTTGGTCAGCGAGTGGACGACGATGTCGGCGCCGAGCTCGAAGGCGTTGGTCCCGACCGGGGTCGGGACGGTGTTGTCGATGATCAGCGGGACGCCGACGGCGTGGGCCGCCTCCGACCAGGCCGGGATGTCGAGCACGTTGAGCCGCGGGTTGCCGATCGTCTCGCCGAAGACGAGCTTGGTCTTCTCGTCGGCGAGCTTCTCGACGGCGCCCGGGTCGTCCGCGTCGGCCCAGCGAACCTCGATCCCGTACTGGGGGAGGGTGTGGGCGAAGAGGTTGTAGGTGCCGCCGTAGAGCTGGCTGACCGAGATGATGTTGTCCCCGGCCTGGGC
>JAUMBN010000189.1:0-5052 GCA_032119675.1 Solirubrobacteraceae bacterium
ACGCCGTGGAGCGGGCGCGGGCGACCACGCGCAGGTACTCACTCCGTGTCGCGGCGCTGATGGCCCCCGAGGCGGCCGCGGCGTTGACGGCACCCTCGAGCCGGGCGGCCCCGGCCGCCGCAGCTACAGGGCCATGGTCAGATCCTGCCGGAGCCGCCGGCCGCGGACGCTCGATTGGGCTCTCGGCCGGGATGGCGGGATCGACGCGCACGGTTGCACGGCCGTCAGGACCCACCTCGAGGACGCGGGCGGCGTCTGCCTGGGGAGTGCCTGCGAGGATGGCTGCAGCCACCAGCGAGGCGCTCACCGCTGTTGCTAGCCGGCGCATCGCGCCGATGCTACGGTCCGCGCGCCCGGCCGGTCGCAGTAGAGGTTGCACCAGATGAGCCACTTGAGAGCAATCGCGGCCATGGCCGCCGTTTCGGCCGTATCGGCCCTGGTGTCGGGCTGTGGCGGCTCCCCCGACGCCCGCGCCCTGTTCGACAGCGCCCTGGAGGGGTCGAGCCCGGCGAAGAGCGGCCGGCTCCTGCTCTCGCTCGACGCCAGGGACGCCGGGTCGCTTGGCCTGCCGCCACGGCTTATCGTGAGCCTTCGCGGCCCCTTCCGGTCGGGGAGCTCGCCGCCTCCCGGGTACGACATGGCGCTGCTGGTGGCCACGCAGGATGGGCGGCTCAGGCTACGCGTGATCCGCTACGGGAGCCGGTCCTGGCTGGTGGTGGGGGAGAGCGCCTACGTGCTGGCGCCCGGGGCGCTCAAGCGCCTGGGCGGGGGCCGGGCCGGACCGCTGTCGGCCGGCACCTTCGGCCTCGACCCGGCAGCCTGGCTGAGCGATCCCGAGGTGGATGGCGAGGTCGAGCTCGACGGCGAGAAGCTCGTGCGTATCCGGGCGACGGCGGACGTGCCGGTCCTGCTGGCTGAGCTCGACCGGCTCCTGGGCCGCGCCGGGAAGACCGGCGCCGGCCGCATCGCCGGGCTCCCGAGCGTCGAGCGCCGCGCGGGGAGCGTCGAGTCTTCCGAGGCGGTGCTGCTGGTCGGCGAAGGCGACCGGCGCCTGCGGCGCCTCACGGTGGAGATGGAGCTGCGAGGCGGGGGCAGCCTGCGCTTCGCCTACGGCGTCGCCCAGCCCGGGCGCCAGCAGTTCATCGGCCCCCCGGCCAATCCGAGGCCTTTCTCGGAGCTCACCGCGGCGCTCCAGGTCCTCTCCCAGCGCCGCGGCGAAGGCGCTTCCCCGCCCTAGGCGTCCACGGCCGGTCCGGGCGGTGCCGCCGGCTTTGCGAGACTGCCGGGAATGCCCCCGACGACCCTGACGCCGATTGCCGCCTTCGGCTCGGACCCGCTCGCCGTCGTCGTGGTGATCGTGGTCGTCGGCGCCCTCCTGCTCGTCGACCTGCTCGTCTTCGCCCGCGGGCGCCAGCCGACCAGCCGCGAGGCGATCAGCTGGAGCATCGGCTGGCTGATCCTCGGCCTGCTGGTGACCTTCCCGATCATCCTCATCTCGACACCGGGCGAGGGCGTCAACTACGTGACCGTCTACCTGATCGAGCGCACGCTCTCGCTCGACAACCTCGTCGTCTTTCTCCTGATCTTCGGCTACTTCGCGGTACCCGCGGCCCAGCGCGGGATCCTGCTCTTCTGGGGCATCGTCCTGGCCCTGGCCATGCGCGGCGTGGCGATCGTGGTCGGCGTCGGGCTGATCGAGCGCTTCCACATCGTCACCTACCTGCTCGGCCTGCTGCTTCTCTTCCTGGCCTGGAAGATGTACAAGGGCTCGGCCGAGCACCTCGACCCCGACCACACGCCGCTGGTGAGGCTGATGCGGCGCTTCTACCCGATCGGCGACTACCGCGGGTCGAAGTTCAGCTTCCGCGAGGCGGGCAAGAGGGTCCTGACCCCGCTCGCCCTGGCCCTGGTGGCCGTCGTGGGCGCCGACATCGCCTTCGCGCTCGACTCCATCCCCGCGGCCTTTGCGATCACCGACGACCCGCTCGTGATCTGGGCGGCCAACGGCTTCGCGCTGCTCGGCCTGAGGGCGCTCTTCGTCCTGGTCGAGGACCTGATCAAGCGGTTCCGCTACCTCAACCAGACCGTCGCCGTGGTGCTTGGGGTGGTTGCGGTCAAGCTCCTGATCCAGGACCTCTACAAGGCGCCGGCCTTCGTCAGCCTCGCCCTCGTCATCGGCCTCTTCGCGATCGGCATCCTGCTTTCGATCCGGGCCGACCGGCGCGATCAGCCCAGCGCCGCGAGCTGACGCCGGACCTCGGCCTCTACGTCGAGGGGCTCCTCGCCGCGCCTGACGCGCCGGGCGTTACGGGCGACCACCAGCTGGCGGACCTCCTGCTCGAGATCCGGGTCGGCCTGGACCGGGCCGCCGGTCAGCGACGCCAGCTCGGCCTCGATGTCGACCGGCTCCTCGCCGCGCCTCAGGCGCCGCGCGTTGCGCGCCTCGAGCATCTGCCGGATCTCGGCCTCCTGCTCGGCGGCGCCGGCCGTTGAGCCCGGGGCCCGGGGCATCGGGTCGGCCTCGATGCCTCCGGCCCCGATCTCGTCGTAGGCGCGCCGCGAGCCGGCGAAGCCGGCCACGCCGATAACGGCCCCCAGGCCAACCACGACGAAAATCACGATCATCAGCGCCTGTTCCATCGCTCCTACCGTCCCATACGGCTTCCGGGGGCCCTCGGGGTACAATTGACTGACTAGTCAATCTACTTTGGACCCGGGGCCTTCAGCCAGCGGCCACCACCGGGCCGAAAGTACCGCGCAAGGAGCGAATTGATGGTCGATTTCACGCTTACCGACGAGCAGAAGGCGCTGAAGGAGATGGCGCACGAGTTCGCTGAGAAGGAGATCCGTCCCGTCGCCTGGGAATACGACGTCGACGGCACCTGGCCCCAGGACATCATCGACAAGGCCTGGGAGCTCGGTCTCATGAACAACCACCTGCCCGAGGAGTACGGCGGGCCGGGCGCAAGCTACCTCGAGGGCGCGCTGATCGAGGAGGAGATTTCCTGGGGCTGCTCGGGTATCGGCACCTCGGTCGGGGCCAACGGCCTGGCCGCCGCACCGGTCCTGATCGGCGGCAGCGAAGAGACCAAGAAGAAGTACCTCGGCATGCTCGCCGAGGCGCCGAAGCTTGCCTCTTTCTGCCTCACCGAGCCGAGCGCCGGCTCCGACGTGGCCAGCATGCGCACCCGCGCGGTCAAGAAGGGTGACAAGTACGTCATCTCCGGCCAGAAGTGCTTCATCACCAATGGCGGCTACGCCGACTGGTACACGGTCTACGCCAAGACCGACCCGGACGCCGGCCACCGCGGGATGAGCGCCTTCGTCGTTCCCAAGGACGACACGGTCGTGGTTGACAAGAAGGAAGACAAGATGGGTCAGCGGGCCTCGAACACCGCGACCATCACCTTCAACGAGACCGAGATCCCGGCCGAGAACCTGCTCGGCGAGGAGAACAAGGGATTCAAGCTCGCGATGATGACGCTCGATCGCACGCGGCCCGGGGTTGCCGCCATGGCGACCGGGATCTCGCAGGCCGCCCTCGAGATGGCCATCGAGTACTCGAAGGAGCGCGTCCAGTTCGACGTGCCGATCGCGATGCACCAGGCGATCCAGTTCATGATCGCCGACATGGCCACCAAGACCCACCTCTCGCGCCTGGCGACCTGGCAGTCGGCCGCCCTGCTCGACCAGGGGAGTCGCAACACGATCGAGAGCTCGCACGCCAAGCGCTACGCCTCGGACTCCTGCATGGAGATCACCACCGACGCCGTCCAGATCTTTGGCGGCTACGGCTTCATCAAGGAGTACAAGGTCGAGAAGCTGATGCGTGACGCCAAGATCATGCAGCTCTACGAAGGCACGTCGCAGATCCAGCGCCTCGTGATTGCCCGCGAGACGCTGCTTCCGCGTCACATCGAAGAGCCGGCCGCCGCCACCGCCTGAGGGCAGCCGATCCGCAAGCCGGAAGTGCGGGGCCGCCCGGGTGGCGGCCCCGCCGCCGGTGCGCGATGATGCCGATCGATGCAGTTCGACGGCATCTCTCCCGGGGACATCGTCCGCCTCTCGGTCAGGGGCCGGGTCTTTCACGCCGTGGTCAGGGGCGCCGGGCCGGGAAGCCTTGCCGTCGACCCGATCGAGCGGGGCATCTCCTGCCGCCGTGCCGCCCCCGGAGATGTCCTCGAGCACTGGGAGAAGGCGTCCAGGCCCCGGGCCGAGGCCGGCCGGGCCGTCAGTCCCGACCAGCGCTCGCTCGACGACCTGCTGGACCGATAGGCGCCCGGTGGCCGTCGGCGGGATAATCCGGCCGTGAGCCGCCGAAGCACAGAGCAGGCAGTGGCCCGGGCCGCGCCGATCGCGAGCGCGCGCGAGGCCGCGGGCGTTCCCGGTGCCGGGGGGCCCGGAACCGCCGACCCCGTCGCCGGCGAGCTGCGGCGGGCGGGGATAGTGCCCCTGCTTGTCCTCCACCTGCTCAGCTCGGGCCCCTCGTATGGCAACGCCCTGATCGAGGGGATCTCCGTCTCCTCGGGCGGCCTGATCGACGTCAACCCCAACACGATGTACCCGCTGCTGCGCTCGCTCGAGGAGCAGGGGCTGGTGACGGGAGAGTGGGAGCACCCCGAGCGCCGTTCCCGCCGCTTCTACGCGATCACCCCTGAGGGCGAGAAGGAACGCGAGCGCCTCGCGGCGGTCGTCATGCCGCGGCTGGGGGAGGTCGCGGACTCGCTGGAGCGCCTGCGCTCGGAGCTCTCGTGAGCCGCGCCGCCGCCGAGCGGACGATCGCCGGGGTCGCGCCCGACGAGGCCGAGGAGGCGTGGTGCTCCCCGTCCCGCTGGCCGGAATTCGTCGACGGCCTCGCCCGGGTCGGCTCCGCCGACCCGGCATACCCCGAGCCGGGAAGCGTCGTCGAATGGAGCTCGTTCCCATCCGGCCGCGGCGAGGTGCGGGAGATCGTCGTCGAATACGTGCCCGGCTCCCTGGTGGCCAGCGACGTGGAGGACGAGGCGACTACTGCCCGCCAGGTGGTCACGTTCACCGGGGCTTCCGGCGGGA
>JAUMBN010000190.1:0-2173 GCA_032119675.1 Solirubrobacteraceae bacterium
GGATGATTGTCCCGGCTCCGGGTGGCAGGCCGGCAGTCACCAGCCTGCGCCGGGGAGCGCCGCCGCTGTTTCTCGTTCACGGAGACGCTGACAAGACCGTCCCGGTCGCGCTAAGCGACGCAATGTTCGAACGGGCCCGCGAACAGCGGGTGCCCGTCGAGTACTACCGGACGGCCGGCAGGGGTCACGGCTGGGCCGGGTCGGGGATCTCCACCGAGCGAACGCCTGCCGGCCAGACGATCTTCGACCGCATGGTCGACTTTGCCGCCGGGCGGCTTCGCTAGCTCAGGGGGCCGGGTCCGGCGCGGCGTAGGGGCAGGCGAGGTCGGTGGCCGGGAGGGTCCCGCCGACCAGGAAGTTCGCGATCGGCATGTCCACGCACTGCGACTGGCTGAGGCCGAAGGTGCCGTGAATCCCGCCGGCGATGGTGATCGCGCGCATCGTCGGGTAGGTACGGGCCATGTTCACCGCCCACTGGTAGGGCGTCTCGCCGTCGCGGGTGGCGTTGGAGATGATCCCGGGGATCGGCGGCCCGAAGCGCTTGGGCTTCGGAATCGGGTTGGGCTCGGCGCCGCCGTAGCCGTTGCAGGTCGTGAGGTAATCGACGCCGAGTGAGCCGCCGTACACCGGCCCCTCGCGCAGGATCCACTTGAGCCGGTGCTGCTGGCGTGAGTTGGAGATCCGGTCGGAGAAGTCCTGGCAGACGACCGCCGACCAGAGGCTCCCGGCGGTCCCGGTCGAGCCGGTCTGCAGCTCCCTGCTCTCCAGGGCCTTGAGCGCGGCGGGGCGCCCGGCTTCGGGGCCAAAGAGCGCGTTCCAGGACTCGGTCACCGCCGCCTTGGCCTGGGTCCAGCTCGGGTCGCCGGTGATGGGGAAGAAGTCGACGCCGTTGTTGAGGGTGTCGAGAACGTCCCAGCGTGAGTACCGGTATCCGCTCGGCAGCCTGAGCGTGCTGCGGTTCAGCCGGCTCATCACCTGGTCGAACTTCTCCTGCAGTTCGTTGGCCTGCAGGAAGAAACCGATCGAGTGGTCGGGCGCGACCGAGCCGGCGCTTATCCCGTAGAGGCTGATCTGCGGGTCCATGTTGCCGTCGAAGATCATCCCGCGCACGCGGCCGGGGAAGAGCTGGGCGTAGGTCGACCCCAGAAGCGTCCCGTAGGAAATTCCCCAGTAGGTGAGCTTCTCGTCGCCGACCGCCTTGCGCATCGCGTCCAGGTCGTAGGCGCCGTCGACCGTGCCGCTGTTTTCCACCAGGCTGCGGTTGCCCCTGAAGCAGAGCGAGTTGTAGCGGGAGACCTGCTCCTGGCGTTCGGCGAGGACCTTCTTCCAGTCGACGGTCCCGGTGGCCGGCCGGGATGGCTTGGGAATGTTGCAGCCCCTGCCGCTCAGGGCGGGGGTCGATGCGCCGATGGCCCGGGGGTCGTATGTCACGAAGTCGTAGCTCTGGCGAACCTCCTCGGGAACCAGGTAGATGATCTTTGAGAGCCCGAGGCCCGACTGGCCGGGGCCGCCGGGGTTGAGGAAGAGCGTGCCCCTCTTCTCCGAGGCGGGGCCGGTGGCCTTGAGGCGCACCACCGCGAGGGTGACCTTCGACCCGCCGGGCTTGCTGCGGTTGAGGGGCCGGAGGAACTTTGAGCAGTCGAAGCCCTGCAGGCCGTTGTCGTCGACCTTGCGCCAGCGCTCGAACTCGGCATCGGCGCATGACTTCCACTCGAGCGTGTTGACCGCCTGGGCGCCGGCCGCCGGGGCGGTTGCGGCCGCGGCGGCCGCAATCAGGATCGCCGCGACGATGGCGCCCGCGGGACGCGGGTTGCGGGCGACCTCCATTGGTCGATTAGACCACTTGGGGCCCGCCGCTGCGCAGGATCCTCCCCGTCGAGGAGAGGAGCGCGGCGGCAATGTCGGCGGCCGGGGCCTCGCCATCGAGCCTGGCGGCGCCGAGCGCTTCGTAGCGCCGGGAGGCCAGGGCGTGCCAGGCGAGGATCGAATCGAGCTCGTGCGGCGCGCTGCCGTAACCGGCCGGCCCGCGCGCGGCGAGCCGGCTTCGCAGCTCCTGCTCACCGACGTCGAGGTAGAAGGAGCGGTCGGCAATCGATACGACTTCATCGTCGCCGTAGGCCGCTCCCAGGAGGAAGACCCGTTGGCCGGCGGCAGCGGAAGCGAGGCCGCGTAC
>JAUMBN010000191.1:0-2228 GCA_032119675.1 Solirubrobacteraceae bacterium
GCCCCAGCGACGACTTGCCCTCGATCCGGGCCACGATGTCGTCCGGCAGCTCGACCCACTCCCCGGTGCGCCCGAGGCAGAACTCGCCGGGATGGATCACGAACGGCTCGTCGTCGGCGATCGTTACTTGCTCGGTCAGGTCGGTGGGCGGCTCGCGCAGGTCGATCGCGCTGACGCGATGGTTATGAAATACCCGGAACGAGTTGCCCAGCGTCAGGTCGACGCTGGCCGGCTGGATCATCTTCTCGTTCCACGGCTCGATCCGGATCCGCCCTTCCGAGACGAGGCGACGGATCGTTCCGTCGGAGAGAACCGAAGCGGGCTCCATGGGCCGATCCTAAACAGGAATGCGGGCGGGAGCTCAGGCGGTCTCGCGCTCGAGCGGCCGCGGCGAGCGAACGCGGGCGGGAGGCGTGGGCTGGGGGCCTTCGTGCGGGCCACGGCGGGTCGGGCGGGGCCGGGGGGCTACCGGGGGCCGTGACGGGCGCACCGGCGCGCCGCCGTCTCCGCCGTTACCGGTCTCGGGCTGCTTGCGGATCGCCCACCAGACGATTCCGAGCATGGCGAAGATCGGGATCTTCAGCACGACCATCAGGTAGAAAAAGATCCAGCCGTTCACTGGCCGCAATAGTAACCGCGGGAGCCGCGGCCGGCACCTGCTGGCGCGCAGCCGCTTTGCACCGGCCTTGTAACTACGTAGGAAAGCGCTTTTGAGCGCCCACCGCTCAGGAGCGCAGCGGGATGGGGCTGTGCTCGAAGGTGGTCATCCGCTGCAGCTCGGCTACGCGCTCGGTGACCTCGTCGCCGGTCAGCCCGACCATCCGCTCGGTCCCGAAGGCCTCGACGTTGAAGGAGGCCATCGCCGTCCCGTAGACCATCGCGCGCACAAGAAGGTCGTGGTCGACGGTATCCCCGTCGTGGGCGGCGACGTAGCCGACCATGCCGCCGGCGAAGGTGTCGCCGGCGCCGGTGGGGTCGACCGCGAGGTCGATCGGGAAGGCCGGGAGGGCGAAGTAGCCCTCCGGGGTGAAGAGCGCCGCCCCGTACTTGCCCTGCTTGGCGACCACCGAAGTGGGACCCCAGGTGAGGATCTCCTTCGCTGCGGCCACGAAGCTCGGCGCGCCGGTGAGCATCTCGAGCTCCTCGTCGTTGAGGATCAGGCAGTCGACGCCGGCGATCGTCTTCACCAGTGAGTCGCGGTCGATGTTGATCCACAGGTCCATCGAGTCCATCGCCACGAAGCGGGCCGATCCGCACTGCTCCCGGACCCCGCGCTGGAGGTCGGGCTGGATGTTGGCCAGGAAGAGCACGTCGCACTCCTGGGCCGCAGGGGAGAGCTTGGGGTTGAAGCTCTCGAAGACGTTCAGCTCGGTCTCGAGCGTCTCGCGGCGGTTGAGGTTCTCGTGGTACTCGCCCTTCCAGAAGAAGGTCTTGCCGTCCTCGACCAGCTCGACGTCATCGGTGTTGGTCCCGCGGGTCTGGAGCGTCTCCCACGACTCCGGGTCGAAGTCGCCGCCCACCGGGCCGATTACTCGAACATCGTCGAAGAACGACGCGGCGAGCGCAAAGTGGGTGGCGGCACCGCCCAGCATCCGGTCGCGGCTTCCGGAGGGGGTGGTGACCGCGTCATAGGCGATCGATCCGACGACGGTGAGGCTCATGCGGGCTGGCAGGTTACCCTGCCCCGACCATGAGGGCGGTCCAGCAGCTTGCATTCGGCGGGCCCGAGGTCCTGGAGCTCGCCGAGCTTCCCGAGCCGGTAGCCGGCCCGGGGGAGCTGCTCGTGGAGGTGGAGCTAGCCGGCGTCAACTTCGCCGACATCCACCAGCGCCGCAACGAGTACCTGGCCGAGGCCGAGCTGCCGTTCGTCCCGGGCTCGGAGGTAGCGGGTACCGTCGCCGGCACCGGCCGCAGGGTCGTGGCGATGACCGGCGGCCGCGGCGGCTACGCCGAGCTCGCCGTCGTCCCGGAGGCGATGGCCTTCGACCTACCGGAGGGCCTCGGCGCGCACGAGGCGCTCGCCCTCCTCGTCCAGGGGCTCACGGCCTGGCACCTGCTGCGCACCTGTGCGCGCCTGGAGCCTGGGGAGAGCGTGGCCGTACACGCCGGAGCCGGAGGGACGGGCTCGCTCGCCGTCCAGCTGGCCCGGGTCTTCGGGGCCGGGACGGTTGTGGCCACCGCTTCGAGCCCGGAGAAGCGCGAGCTGGCGATCTCCTGCGGAGCCGACG
>JAUMBN010000192.1:0-11893 GCA_032119675.1 Solirubrobacteraceae bacterium
TCGTCGTCTCGCGCGGGCTTCACCCGCACAGCCGGGAGACCCTGCGCACGCTCTCGCACGGTTACGGGATCGAGGTCGTGGAGGTGCCGCTCTCCGGCGGCGTCACCGATCCCGACGCCTGGGCCGCGGCGATCGACGGTGAGGCGTGTGCCGTCTTCTTCCAGCAGCCGAACTTCCTTGGCATTGTCGAGGACGCCGCCGCGCTGGCCGAAGCGGCCAAGAACAGCCCGGCGGTGGTGGTCGGCTCCTACGACCCGCTCCCCCTCGGGATCCTCGCCTCCCCGGGCGAGTGCGGGGTCGACGTGGCGGTAGGGGAGGGGCAGACGCTCGGCAACCGGCTCGACTTCGGCGGCCCTTCGTTCGGGTTCTTCGCCGCGACCGCCGCCTACCTGCGCAAGATGCCGGGCCGGATCGCCGGCGAGACGACAGATGTCGACGGGCGCCGCGGCTTCGTCCTCACCCTGCAGACCCGCGAGCAGCACATCCGCCGCGAGAAGGCCACCTCCAACATCTGCACCTCCCAGGCCCTCAACGCGCTGGCCGGGGTCGTCTACCTCTCCTGGCTGGGCCGTGACGGGATCGTCGAGCTCGCCGAGCTGCTCCTCCAGAGGACCGCTTACGCCCGTGAACGTCTCTCCGGCGTCGAGGGCGTGGAGGAGCTCTTCGACGGCCCGGTGGTCAGGGAGTTTGCTGTCGATCTCGACGTCGCCGACACCGCGGCGGTCGAGCGGGTCATCTCCCGCTGCCAGGACCGCGGGATCAACCCGGGCTACGCCGTCGGGCGCGACTACGAGGAGTTCCCGACCGCCCTCCTGGTCGCAATCACCGAGCAGCGCACCGCGGAGCAGATCGACATGCTCGCCGAAGCGCTGGGCGAGGCGATGGCCGAGGAGCGTGCCGCCGCCGGAGTGGGGGAGGCGGCGTCGTGACGACCGTCGCCCCGCGCCCGCCTGCCTCGGCCGACAGCGCCACCCCGATGCAGCGCGACGAGGTGCGCACGATCTTCGAGAAGGGCGCCCGTGGCCGCCGCGCCTTCCAGTGCCCGCCGGCCGGGGTCCCCGAGCGTGACCCGCACGAGCTCCTTCCCGAATCCCTGCGCCGCCGCGAGCCCGCCCGCCTGCCCGAGGTGAGCGAGCCCGAGCTGGTGCGCCACTACGTCCGCCTCTCGCGCCGGAACTTCGACCTTGACAGTGGCTTCTACCCGCTCGGCTCATGCACGATGAAGCACAACCCGCGCCTCCATGAGCGCGTCACCGCCCTCCCCGGCCACGCCCGCATGCACCCGCTCCAGGACCCGCGCCGCGCCCAGGGCGCCCTCGAGCTGATGTGGAACCTCGAACGGGCCCTCGGCGAGGTCGCCGGGCTGCCGGCGGTGTCGCTGCAGCCGAGCGCCGGCTCCCACGGCGAGCTGGCCGGCGTCCTGCTCACCCGGGCCTACCACGAGTCCCGCGGCGACGCCCGGACCAAGGTCCTCACCCCCGACACCGCCCACGGGACCAACCCGGCGACGGTGACGATGGCCGGCTACGAGGTGGTCAAGGTCGGCACCAATGCCGACGGCGGCGTCGACATGGACGACCTGCGCGAGAAGGTCGATGACCAGGTCGCCTGCCTGATGCTCACCAACCCCAACACGCTCGGCCTCTTCGACCCGAACATCGAGGAGATCGCGGAGCTGGTCCACGGAGTCGGGGCGACCCTCTACTACGACGGGGCCAACCTCAACGCCGTCATGGGGCGCTCGCGCCCCGGCGATATGGGCTTCGACATTGTCCACTTCAACCTCCACAAGTCGTTCACCCAGCCCCACGGTGGTGGCGGCCCCGGCTCCGGTCCGATCGCCGTCAGCGAGCGGATCGAGCCCTTCCTTCCCGTCCCGGTGATCACCCGCAGCGAGACTCCCGACGGGCCGGTCTTCGACCTCGACTACGACCGCCCGCAGTCGATCGGCCGGCTGCGCGGCTTCCAGGGCAACTACGGCTGCTTCGTTCGCTCCTACGCCTACATCTGCTCGCTCGGGTCCGAGGGGCTGCGTGACGCCAGCGAGATTGCGGTCCTGAACGCCAACTACCTGCTCGCCCGCCTGCGCGAGCTGGTCGGCGAGGAGCTGCCGCTCGCCTTCGGCGACCGCTGCATGCACGAGTTCGTCCTCTCGGGCGAGCCGATGAAGCGCGACCTCGGGATCAAGACGCTCGACCTCGCCAAGCGCCTGCTCGACCACGGCTTCCACCCGCCGACCGTCTACTTCCCGCTGCTGGTCGACGAGGCGCTCCTGATGGAGCCGACCGAGACCGAGACCCGCGAGACGCTCGACGCATTCGCCGAGGCGGTCGCATCGGTGGTTGCCGAGGCCAGGGAAGACCCGGAGGTCGCGACGGAGGCTCCGTACACGACTCCGGTGCGGCGGCTGGACGAGGCCGGGGCCGCGAAGAACCCGGTCATCCGCCAGGAGCTTGCCGCAGACGGCGCGTAGGTAGCCTCCGCGCCGTACATGCGCATCTTCTCGGGGATCCAGCCGACCGGGCGCAAGCACCTCGGCAACCACATCGGCGCCATTCGGCAGTACGTCGACGGCCAGCAGCGCGCCGAAGAGGCCGGCGACCTGGCCATTTACTCGATCGTCGACCTCCACGCCACGACCGTCTCCTACGACCCCGCCGTCCTGCGCGAGCGCTGCCTGGACACCACGGCGCTCCTGCTGGCCGCAGGCCTGGACCCGGAGCGGTGCGTGCTCTTCCGGCAGGGCGACGTTCCCGAGCACACCGAGCTCACCTGGCTGCTCTGCTCGGTCACCGCGCACGGCGACCTCAACCGGATGCACCAGTTCAAGGAGAAGTCCGACAGCCAGCGCGAGCTCGTCTCCGCGGGGCTCTTCCTCTACCCGGTGCTCCAGGCCGCCGACGTGCTCGCCTACCGCGCCGACGAGGTTCCTGTCGGCGAGGACCAGCGCCAGCACATCGAGCTGATGCGGGACATCGCCGAGCGGTTCAACGCCCGCTTCGGTGACGGCGAGGAGGTCCTGACCGTTCCCTCGCATCGGATCCCCGAGGTCGGCGCGCGGATCATGGACCTCCAGCACCCCGAGAACAAGATGTCGACCACCGGCGGCTCCGAGGAGGGCACGGTCTACGTCCTCGACGACCCCGAGGCGATCCGCAAAAAGCTCTCGCGCGCGGTGACCGACTCCGGCAACGAGATTGTCCGGGCCCCGGACAAGCCCGGAGTGACCAACCTGATCGACATCCTGGCCGCCAGCCGCGAGGTCGACCCCGAGCAGGTTGAGCAGGAGATGGCGGGCGCGCGCGGGTACGGCGACCTCAAGGGAGCAGTCGCCGACGCCGTGGTCGAGATGCTCGAGCCGGTCCAGCAGCGCTACGAGGCCCTGCGGGGCGACGAGCAGGCCCTGGAGGAGGTGCTCGCCGCCGGCGCGTCGAGGGCCCGTGAAATAGCCGCGCCGACCGTCGCCGACGTGCGGCGCGTGATGGGAGTGGGGCCTCCTTCCGGGCGATGAACCGGCGCCTGCTGGCGCTGGTCTGCGTCGTCATCCTGATCGACACCCTCTTCTACGCGGTGCTGGCGCCGGTCCTGCCGGCGCTCTCCGACGAGTTCGGCCTGAACAAGGGCAGCGCGGGAATCCTGGTCGGCGCCTACGCCGCCGGGACGCTCTCCGGGGCGCTGCCGGGAGGCTGGGCCGCGGAGAGGTTTGGCGCCAAGCCGACGCTGCTGGGAGGGCTCGGGCTCATGACCGTAGGGAGCGTCACCTTCGCCCTGGCCGACACCGTCTTCCTCCTCGATCTCGGCCGCTTCGTCCAGGGCCTCGGCGGAGCGCTCTCCTGGCTCGCCGGCTTCGCGTGGCTGGTCGAGGAGACCGACGCCGACCGTCGCGGGGAGGCGATCGGCTTCGTGATGGCCGCCGCCCTTGTCGGGGCGCAGTTCGGACCGGTGCTGGGGATAGCGGTCGACGAGTTCGGCCGCGTGCCCGCCTTCGGCGCGACGGTCGCCGCCGGCCTGGTGATCGCCGCGATCGCCGCGAGGATGCCACGCCCCACGCCGCTGCCCAGAGGGCGCCCGCCCCAGTCGATGCTCAGCGACAACGCCACGCTGATCGCCCTCTGGCTGGTCTTCGTGGCCGGGCTCGGCTTCGGAATCCTTGAGGTCCTCATCCCGCTCGACCTGGGGCGGCTCGGGGCGGGAGCGCTGGCGATCGGGGGCATCTTCTTCATCGCCGCGGCCGCCGAGGCGGTCATGAATCCGCTCGTCGGCCGCTACATCGACCGCCGGGGGGCCGAGCGGGTCGTGCGGGTCAGCCTCTTCCTCGGAGCCCTCGGCCTCGCCGTACTGGCCACTCCGGAGGGGGTCATCGTGGTGGCGGCGATGCTCGCCTTCGTCGGGGTGACCCTCGGGGCGCTCTTCACCCCCGGAGCGCGGATCATCTCCCGCCGCGCCGAGGCGCTCAAGGTGGATCAGGGCTGGGCCGGGGCCTTCCAGAACATCGCCTGGGCCGGCTCGATCGCCCTCGGCGCCGTGGTCGGCGGCGGCGTGGCCGAGGCGGTGGGCGACGGCGCGGCCTACGCGATGGGCGCGATCGTCGCCCTGACGACAGGCCTGGCGCTCTTCCTTCGCCGACCGGTGCGGGCGTTACGGTCCGAGCCGTGATCGCCGCCGATCTCGACCTCGACCTGGAGATCTTCACCGGCCCGTTCGACCTGCTGCTGACGCTGGTCCTTCGCGAGGAGGTCGACCTGCTCGAGGTGGAGCTCTCGGGGATCGTGCTGGCCTACCTCGATGTGCTCGAGGAGCGCGGCGAGCTCGACCTCGAGATGGCCACCGAGTTCATCGTCCTCGTCGCCGCCCTCCTTGAGCTCAAGTCGCGGCTGATGCTGCCTGGCGAGGAGGTCGACCTGCTCGAGGGGATGGAGCCCGGCGAGGCCGCCGAAGAGCTGCTGGCGCGGATGCTGGATGCCCGCCGCTACCGCAATGCCGCCGAGCACCTGGATGGGCGCCTCGAGGCGGAGAGGGGCTTCCGTTACCGGTCGGCGCCGCTGCCGGCCTTTGCGCGCCGGGTCAGCCTCGAGAGCGCCGTCAAGGCCTACGAACCGGAGAAGCTCGGCGAGGCGCTGGGTTCCCTGCTCCGGCTGCCGCCCCAGATCAGCCTTCATCACCTGAATATTCGCCGGGTCACCGTTCCCGAGCGTCTCGCCCACCTGCGCACGCTGCTGCGCAGGGGCGCGGTCGGGTTCGACGAGGCGGTCGCCGGCGCCGACCGCATGACCGTCGCCGTGACTATCTTCGCCCTGCTGGAGCTCTACAAGCAGGGCGAGGCGACCTGGAACCAGGAGGTCCCCTTCGGCCCGATCTCGATCGCCCCGGCCGAGGTTGACCCGCCTGCCCTGCGCCTGGTGAAGGATGCCGCGTGAGCGAACTCTCCGGAACCGTCGAGGCGCTCCTCTTCCTCAGCCCCGACCCGGTCAGCGCCGAGGCCCTCATGGAAGCCGTCCCCTGCGGGAACGGTGAGCTCGAGGAGGCCCTCGCCGACCTCGAGAAGGGGCTCGCCGACGGCGGCCGCGGCCTGGTCCTCAAGCGGATCGCCGGCGGCTACGCCCTGGCCAGCGACCCCGAGGCCGAGACGGCTGCCCGAAGGCTCTTCGCCCGCCCGCGGACCCCGCCGCTGACCGCCGCCCAGTCGGAGACGCTGGCAATCGTTGCCTATCTCCAGCCCGTCTCGCGGCCGGAGATCACCCGGATCCGCGGCGTCAGTGCCGACTCGGCCACCGGAACCCTCCTGGAGCGTGGGCTGATCGAGGAGTCCGGCCGCTCGCAGTTCGGCGCCGTCACCTACCGCACCACCGAGCTCTTCCTGCGCCTCTTCGGGATTGACAGCCTCGAGGAGCTGCCCGACATCAGCCAGTGGGACCCGAGTCCCGAAGAGCAGGCCGAGCTTCGCGAGCGCCTGCTGGCCGCCGGCTCGGCGCGCCTGGGGGATGCCTCTCCCGAGCTCCAGCCGGAGATCGGCGGGCAGGAATCCGCCGCTGCCGGGGACCGGCCGGAGGCGGTCGGCGCCGTGGACATCGAGCCCGCGCCGGTCGATCCTCCCGGGCCCCAGCCCGCGGCCTGATCAGGCGGCCCTGGCGGCCAGCTGTCCGCAGGCTGCGTCGATGTCGCGCCCGCGGGTAAGGCGCACCGTCGCGGTGACCCCGCGACGCTCCAGCGCGGCCCGGAAGGCCTCGATCGCCTCCCGGCCCGAGCCCTCGTAGGGCGTGCCGCTCGGGTTGTAGGGAATCAGGTTGACCTTGAAGCGCTTCGGGTCGAGCAGGTCGGCGAGCGCGAGGGCCTGGCCGACCTGGTCGTTGACGCCGGCGAGCATCACGTACTCGATGAAGACCATCCGCCGCTTGGCCTCGTAGTAGCGGTTGCAGGCCTCGATCACCTCGGCCATCGGGTAGCGGTCGTTGACCGGCATGATCTGGCTGCGCAGGGCATCGTCGGGGGCGTGGAGAGAGAGGGCAAGGCGCAGCGGCCGGGGCTGGGCGGCGAGCCGGTCGATGCCGGGGATCCAGCCCACCGTCGAAACCGTCGTGCGCCGGCTGGTTATCCCCAGGTCGGGGAGGAATTCACAGGCGCCGAGAACGGCCTCGAGGTTCATCATCGGCTCACCCATCCCCATGAAGACGCAGTGGTTGAGTTCGGCCCGGCGCCGGAAGTGGAGCGCCTGGTCGACGATCTCCCAGGTGGTCAGGTTGCGCCCGAACTTCATCGTCCCGGTCGCGCAGAAGGTGCAGGTCAGGGGGCAGCCCGACTGCGAGGAGAGGCAGACCGAGCGCCGTCCGTCGCGGTAGCTCATCAGCACCGCCTCCACCGGGCGGCCGTCGGCCGTGCGGAAGAGCGCCTTGACGGTGCCGTCGGTCGAGACCGCCTCCTCCTCGAGCGTGAGGGTGGAGAACGGGACGTCGGCGGCCAGCCGTTCCCTCAGGCCGGCCGGCAGGTCGGTCATCTCCTCCCAGTCCCGGGCGCCCCGCGCCTGCCAGGCCCAGGCCTGGTCCCGGCGGTAAGAGGGCTCGCCCCCTGCGGCCATTACCCGTTCGAGCAGGTCAAGATCCATCGGTCCTATGGTGGCAGCCAGCCGATGAGACTCGCCAAGTACCTGGCCCGCGCCGGGGTTGCCTCCCGCCGCGCTTCGGAGCGGATCATTGCCGAGGGCCGCGTGACCGTCGACGGCGTCGAGGCCACCGACCCTGCTCTCCGCGTCGGCGAGGGATCGGCGGTGGAGGTCGACGGCCGGCCGGTCGGCCCTGGCCCCGGCGAGCGCGTCGTCTACGCGCTGAACAAGCCGGCCGGTGTCGTCTCCACCGCCTCCGACACCCACGGGCGCCCGACCGTTGTCGGGCTCGTAGATGGAGGGCATCGCCGGCTCTACCCGGTGGGCAGGCTCGACACCGACTCGACCGGGCTGATCCTCCTGACCGACGACGGCGAGCTGGCCAACCGCCTCACCCATCCCCGCTACGAGGTTCCCAAGCGCTACCGGGTCCGGGTGGCGGAAGGCACTCCCGGCCCGCAGGCCATTGAGGCGCTGAGGTCGGGAATAGAGCTGGACGACGGCCTCACCGCCCCCGCCGGCGTGGAGGTGGCCGGCGATTCGGTGATCGAGGTCACGATCCGCGAAGGCCGCAAGCGGCAGGTCCGGCGCATGTGCGAGGCGGTGGGCCACCCGGTGCAGGAGCTCTGCCGCGTGGCGTTCGGGCCACTTGAGCTTGGGACGCTCGCCCCGGGGCAGTCCCGCCGGCTCGGCGAGGAAGAGATGGAGCGGCTTCGCGCCGCGCCCGGCCCGGGGCTGGCATGATCATCGGCCGATGAGCGTTTACGCCCTTCGCGGCGCGACAACGGTTGAGGAGAACGACCGCGAGGCGATCCTCGAGGCTACGCGCGAGATGCTCGATGAGCTCCTCTCGCGCAACTCCCTCGCCGCCGGCGACCTGGTCAGCGCGATCTTCACCGTCACCGACGACCTCGACGCCGAGTTCCCCGCCCTCGCCGCCCGCGAGATGGGGCTTTCCGCGGTGCCGCTTCTCTGCGCCCGCGAGATCCCCGTACCGGGGTCGATGCCGGGGGTGATCCGGGTGCTGGTCCACTACCGCGCCGCCGCGGGGAGCGAGGCCCAGCACGTCTACCTGCGCCGCGCCAGCGAGCTGCGCAGCGACCTGGGGAGCGCCCAGTGAGCGAAGGGCTTGCCGAGGGCGTTACGGCCGGGGAAGGGTGGGCCTACGCCCAGCTCGACGACCTCGGGGAGGGTCCAGGGTTCCGCAAGATCCGCGCGTCGCTCGGGTTGACCGAGCTTGGTGCCAACGCGATCGTCCTTCCCCCTCGCTGGGAGACCGGCGCCCACTTCCACGACGAGCAGCAGGAGCTCTACTTCGTCCACCGTGGCCCGGTCGAGTTCAGCTTCGACGAGGGTCCCTGGGAGCGCCTTGAGTCCGGCGGGGTGGTTCGCGTCGAGGCGACAACGCCGCGCCGGATGCGCAACCCCGCCGAGGAAGAGGCGGTGATCGTGATCGTCGGCGGCCGCGGCGGCTACGTCGGCCGCGACGGGAGGCTGCTCGAGGGAGAGATCCGCGGCGGCGGCCCCATCGACACCGATGGCGCTTAACCACTCAGCCCGGCTGGACCGGATTCCCGCCTACCCCACGGCGGCCGGGTACGAGCTGCCCGCGGACGTGGCGATGCTCGCCTCCAACGAGTCCCACGACCCGCCGATCCCCGAGGTCGCCGCCGCGGTGGAGGAGGTCATGCAGGGGCTCAACCGCTACCCGGACCCGGCCGGTACGAAGCTGCGCGAGGCGCTCTCCGACCGCTACGGCGTACCGGCGTCACGGATCGCCCTGGGCAACGGCTCCTGCGACATCCTCCTCGCGCTCGGCGAGGCCGTGCTGGACCCGGGAAGCGAACTGGTCTTCGCCTGGCCGTCGTTCTCGGTCTACGAGCACCTGGAGGGCGCGTCGGACGCCCTGACCACGCGGGTGCCCCTCGACGCCGAGGACCGCCACGACACGGCGGCGATGCTCGAGGCGATCGGTCCGCAGACCCGGATGGCGATCCTCTGCAACCCCAACAACCCCACCGGTACCGCCCTGGGCTTCGAGGAGGTCCGTGAGTTCGTAGAGGCGGTCCCACCGGAGGTCTGCCTGGTTATCGACGAGGCCTACTGCGAGTACTGCACGCTCGACGACCCCGACCTGACCGTCGGGCTGCTCAAGGGGCGCGAGAACCTGCTCCTGCTGCGGACCTTCAGCAAGGTTTACGGGCTCGCCGGGCTCAGGGTCGGCTTTGCGCTCTGCGGGAGCGAGGAGATCCCCGCCGCGGTCAATCGCGTGCGCCAGCCCTTCTTCTGCTCGGCGGCAGCCCAGGCGGCCGGGGTCGAGGCCCTGCGCCATCCGGAGGCCCTGGCCGAGCGCGTGGCCCGGAACATGGACGGCCGGGCGCAGGTCATGTCGGGGCTCGAGCAACTGGGCCTCTCGCCGGCCGCATCGGAGGCGAACTTCTGCTGGGTCGGGCTGCCGGTACCTGCCGGCTTGGAGCCGGCGCAGGTCGAGGAGAGCGTGCTGGCGGAGCTCGCCTCGCGCGGCGTCCTGGTCCGCGGGGGCACCGGGCTCGGCCGCGCCGGCTGGCTGCGGATCACCTTCGGCTCCCACGAGGAGAACGCCCGCGCGCTCGAGGCGCTCGCCGCGGCGATCTCATGAACCCGGTGCGGGGCACCGATCCTGCGTGGCCTCCCGGCGGCGTGTGCTTCAATAGTCGCGATGGAGCACCCCGGCACAGACATCCGCATGCAGCCCCCAGTGGGCGGCCTGCCGGGCCGTTCCTACCCGTATTGGCGATTTCTCTAGGCGTCCGGCCGGCGCATGCGCGCCGTCAGGAAGTGTCCCGCAGCCGGGCGCCGAGGTTGGGTGAAGGAGCACCGTCGGCCATTCGGCGCGGCGGCGCAGCGAGGCTTTTCCGAAATATCGACAGGAAAGAAGAGAGCAGATGCTGATCGTCATGAAATCCCAGGCCTCCGAGGACGAGGTCCAGGCCGTGATCGACAAGATCGAGTCGGTGGGCGCACAGGCCCACCCGAGCCGTGGCGCCGAGCTGACCCTGATCGGGGCTATCGGCGACTCCGACACCGAGGTGCGGGTCAGCCAGCTGGAGCTTGAGGGCTTCGAGGGCGTCGCCCGCGTGGTGCCGATCCTCAAGCCGTACAAGCTTGCCTCGCTGGAGGGCCGGCACGGCGAGCCGTCGGTCTTCGATATCGGCGGGGCCAAGGTCGGCGGCGACAACTTCGCCCTGATCGCCGGGCCGTGCACGGTGGAGTCCCGCGAGCAGCTGATGGCTACCGCCGACGCGGTCCTCAAGGGAGGCGCCTCGATGCTGCGAGGGGGCGCCTACAAGCCGCGCACCTCCCCGTACGCCTTCCAGGGCCTCGGCGCGGAGGGCTTGCGCCTGCTGGGCGAGGCCAAGGAGAAGACCGGCCTTCCGATCGTCACCGAGCTGATGGACCTCCGCGACCTTGACCCGGTCCTTGAGGTGGCCGACGTGATCCAGGTCGGTGCCCGAAACATGCAGAACTACAACCTGCTGACCGAGATCGGCAAGTCGGGGCGGGCGACGCTGCTCAAGCGCGGCCTCTCGAGCACGCTCGAGGAGCTCCTGATGGCGGCCGAGTACATCCTCAAGGAAGGCAACAAGGAGGTCATGCTCTGCGAGCGTGGCATCCGGACCTTCGAGAACGCCTACCGCTTCACGCTCGACCTGACCGCGATCCCCGTGCTCAAGGAGATGACCCACCTGCCGGTGATCGTCGACCCGAGCCATGCCGCCGGGCGCCGCGCGCTCGTGCCTTCGCTCTCGTACGCGGCGGCTGCGGCCGGGGCCGACGGCGTAATCGTCGAGATCCATCCCGAGCCCGAGGAGGCCATCTGCGACGGGCCGCAGGCCCTGCGGACAAGCGACTTCCCGGCATACGCCGAGACGCTCAACCGTGCCGCCCAGCTCGCCGGCAAGCGCTCCTTCCTTCCCGAGGGGGCGCCGGCCGCTTGATCGTCACGGTCGTCGGTGTCGGCCTGATCGGAGGGTCGCTCGGACTCGCCGCCAGGCGCAGCGGCGAGTTCACCGTGCGGGGTGTCAGCCCGAGGGCGAAGCTCGCACTCGAGGCGGGCCTGATCGACGAGGCGTTCGACGACCTCGGTGAGGCGCTCGATGGCGCCGACATAGCGGTGGTGGCGGTGCCGGCCGCGATAGCCGGAGAGAAGCTCGCCGAGGTCCTCGCCTCGGCGCCCGAAGGCTGCGCGGTGACCGATGTGGGCTCCACCAAGGCCGGCGTGGTGGCGGTGGCCGCCGGCGACGAGCGCTTCGTCGGCGGACACCCGCTGGCCGGAGCCGAGGTCTCCGGCTTCGAGCACGCGCGCGAGGGCCTCTTCGAGGAGGCCACCTGGTACCTCACCCCAACCGGGAGCACCAGCGGCGTGGCGCTGGAGCGCGTTCACCGGATGGTCACCGCGGCCGGCGGTAAGCCCACGATTCTCGAGGCGGCCGAGCACGACCGCATGATGGCCGCCGTCTCCCACCTGCCCCACGTCTTCGCCAACCTCCTCGTTGCACAGGCCGCCGTAGCCCTCGGGGAGCGCTCGATCCCGGTTGCCGGGCCGAGCTTCCGGGACGCGACCCGCGTGGCCGGTGCCTCGCCGGAGCTGTGGGCCTCGATCTACGAGGACAACGCCGACGCGCTGATGGCCGAGATCGACGCCACCGTCGCAAGGCTGGGGGAGGTGCGCGACGCGCTGGCCGCCAGGGACCGCGAGTGGCTCGAGTCATGGCAGGCGTCGGCCGCGGGCGACAGGCAGCGCCTGACCGACGAGGG
>JAUMBN010000193.1:0-8616 GCA_032119675.1 Solirubrobacteraceae bacterium
TCGGCGAGCGGATCGGCAAGTTCGCGCGGCCCAAGCGGATCCTCTGGGCCGACGACCTGCCCAAGACCCGCTCCGGGAAGATCATGCGCCGGCTGTTGCGCGATATCGCCGACGGGCGCGAGATGGGCGACGTAACCACCCTTCGCGACCCGGCGGTCATGGAGCAGCTGCAGGCCTCCATCGCCAGCGGCCGGCACGACGAGGACTAGGCCGGCACGAGCCGTTCAGGCCAGGTCGCCGCGCCGGAAGCGGATCGCCCCCAGTACGAACAGGACAATCAGCCAGGCTGCCGCCACCCCGGCGGCCTCGGGGACCGGGAACTCCGCGCTGCGCTGGGCTATCGAGTCGGCCAGCGAGAAGGTCGCCGAGCCGAACATGTAGCGGCCGACCGTGGGGATCAGCTGCAGGAGGCTGTCGACGCCGATGGCGAGCACGAGCGTGATCACCAGGCCGGCGATATAGCTGCGAAGCAGCAGGGCGAAGCAGAAGCCCAGCAGCCCCCAGAGCGCCGCCTGCAGGGCAGCTCCCCCGAAGTCGCGCAGCTGCGCCTCCACGGGGAAGGGAACGTCGCCGTAGAGCGTGCAGCCCTTTGCCGCGCCGAAGGCCAGCCCGAAGGCGAAGGCCGAGAAGACGACGACCATGATCACCGCCGCGGCGAGCTTTGCCGCCAGCAGGCGGCCCCGGCTCGGCTGCATGGTCGCGCTCAGGCGGATCGTCTTGCTGGCGAAGTCCAGGCCGGCGATCCACGCCCCGAGGATGATCGCCCCCACCGGGCCCATGATCTCGCCGGCCAGCTTCGGTCCGTCGACGTACCAGTCGACGTCCTGCCCGGTCGGCCTGAGGCCGATCACCACGGCCGAGGCCACGAGTACGGCGAGGAAGGTGACGATGAAGACCCAGCGGGGGGTCGGCAGGCGCCGGATCTTGAGCAGCTCAACCCTGAGCATCGGCCCCTCCGTTATCCAGCAGGCCAAGGAAGGTGCTCTCCAGATCGTTGTGCTCGGGCCGCAGCTCGGTCGGGTAGATGCCGGCGTCGGCGAGGGCCTTGGCCACGTCGGAGGCCGGGCGGCCGCCGGTGTCAACGCGAACCCGGCCCCCTTCGCCGGCCGTAGCCCCCATGCCGTAGGCGGTGAGCACGTCGACCGCGTCGCGGGACTCGCGCCTGGCGACCTGGACGAGGGTGTAGCCGCTGGAGACGATCTCGTCGATCGCGCCCTCGGTCACCAGGCTCCCGTCACGGATGATCAGGACGCGGTCGACCGTCCGCTCGATCTCGTCGAGCAGGTGAGAGGAGACCAGGACGGTCGTCCCACCGGAGGGGAGCGAGCGGATCAGCTCGCGGACCTCGACCACCCCTGCCGGGTCAAGCCCGTTTACCGGCTCGTCGAGGATGATCAGCTCCGGCCGGTTGAGGATGGCCAGGCCGAGGCTGAGTCGCTGGCGCATACCCATCGAAAAGCCCTTGACGCGGTCCTCGGAGCGGCCCGAGAGCCCTACGAGGTCGAGGACTTCCCCGATCCACGGGTCCCGGCGCCTCATGCCGAAGCCGGCGCCGTGGATTTCGAGATTGCGGCGCGCGCTCACCCGCTCGTAGACGGCGGGCAGCTCGATCTGGGAACCGGTTCGCCGTACCGCCGGGCGGAAGGCGCGACTGCGGGGGCGTGCACCGAAGAGCTCGATCTCGCCCTCCTTCGCCCGCGCCAGTCCAAGGCAGAGCTTCATGACGGTGGACTTGCCGGCGCCGTTCGGGCCGAGCAGGCCGGTCACGCTCTGGGCCTCGACCGCGAAGCTGAGGTCGTCGACGGCCTTCACCGAGCCGTACGACTTGCTTACCCCGTTGAAGCTGAGCACCGTCCCGGCCACGCGGCGGGAGCGTACCGGCCCGGACGGCGGGCCGGGCCTCTGGAAACCCCGGTTTCTAGGGGATTTGCCCAGCCGAACCCGTCGGCAGCTCCCATCTGATTGCCCCAATTTCCGGTGTTTTGGGGCCAAATTCGCCAGAAAACCGCCAATACGACCGGCTTGCTCTTTAGCTTTGCCCCCAGGTTCCCAACACTAAGGAGAAGCTGTGAATAAGCAGGATCTGGCTCAGAAGGTCGCCGAACAGACCGGTACTACCCAGGCCGAGGCAGGCCGCGCGGTGGACGCCGCGCTTGACGCCATCGTCAGCGAGGTCGCCGGCGGAGGCGAAGTAAACCTCGCGGGCTTCGGGAAGTTCACCGTCGCCCACCGCAAGGCTCGTACGGGGCGCAACCCCGCCACGGGCGCAACCATCCAGATCGCTGCCAGCAAGGCGCCGAAGTTTTCGGCCCTCGGCGCGTTCAAGAAGGCAGTCAAGGAAGGCTGAGCGCCCTCGCGCCCGCAAGGGCGCTCCCGTCTGGCTCGCACGTCGGGCCAGACGGCAGGGAGCGCAGACCGCGGCGTCCCGGACAACCGGGGCGCCGTGGCTGCCCCTCATTCCCCGAGCCGCCGGAATCCACCGCGGCCCTGCCGCAGCCGCGGTTCAGGCGCCGCAGGCCAGGCGCACCGAGGCAATTGCCTCATCGAGCGCAGCGGGGGTGAAGCCACCGTCCACGGCCTCGAATACGGCGCAGGCCGTGCGCCCGTAATGGTCGGCCAGGACCAGGGCCGCCGCCGGCCCGTCGCCGGCGCGGATGGCCTCGAGGATCCTGCGGTGGTCGTGCTGGGCGTCGAGCAGGGCGCCCGATACGTCGGGCACCGCGGAGAGGTACGCCACCCGGTAGCGGCTGGTGTGATCCCAGGAGGTCTGCGCGAGGGAGGCGAACCGCTCTCCGGCAGGCTCCACGAGCAGCCGGTGAAAGCGCCGGTGGGCCTCGTCGAAGTCGCCGCCGGCGACGGCCCTCTCCCCGATCTGTCCCAGCGCCTCTTCCAGCGCTTCCACGTGCTCTTCCCGCATCCGGGGCACTGCCACCCTGAGCGCCAGGGCCTCGGTGGCGACCCGGATCGCGTAGAGCTGGTCGAGATCCTCGAGAGAGACCTCGGCTACGCGAAGGCGCTGGTTGGGCTCGCCGACGAGGAGTCCCTCGTTCTGCAGCAGCCGCGCCGCCTCGCGCAGCGGTGTCCGGCTGACCCCAAGCTCTTCGGCCAGCGAGGCCTGCGAGAGGGTGCTGCCGGCCGGCAGCTCCCCCCCGAGCACCATCGAGCGCAGCCGCGCATAGACGTAGCCGGTACTCCTGCGTTCCTGGGGGCTGGGCGCCCCCGGCCTGCGCCCGGCCACCTCAGCCGCGAACCAGCGGCGCCCCGGCGAGCAGGAAGCGCGGGGGCGTAACGCCGCCCCACTGGCTCACCGACACCGGGCGGAAGGTCCAGTCGCTGGGCTCGTATGTCGACCCCGGGTCGAACTGGGCGATATCCGAGCAGCACTCGATCAGCGCGCCGGACGGGCCCTTGAAGTAGATGAAGTGGTTGTTCCCCGGCCCGTGGCGCCCCGGGCCCCAGTGGAGGGTCTGGCCACGGGCAGCCAGGCGGTCGGCCGTGGCTCCCTGGGCGTTGAGGTCGGGCTGGGTCCAGGCGTGGTGGTGGAGCTGGTTGGCCGGGGCGCGCTGCAGGGCGATCCCGTGGTGGTCGGGGTCGCAGTGCCACCAGGAGGCCATCTTGCCCCCCATGCGGTCGGAGAACTCGAAGCCAAGGCCCTCGGAGAGGAAGCGCTCCATCGGGGCGGGGTTGACCAGCTTCAGCGCCACGTGCTCGAAGCGCGACGGCCGCACCCCGGTCGGCTCGGGATCGGGGGCCGCGACGGTCTCCATCCCGTAGAAGAGCTTGAAGACATGGCCCCCCGGCCCTTCGATGAACTCTCCGCCGGCTATGCCCGGCTCACCGGCAACCGGCCCCAGGCGCCTGCCGCCGGCGGCCTCGGCGCTGGCGAGCGTCTCATCGAGGGCTCCTGGCCCGTCGACCTCGAGGCCGACGTGGTCACAGCCGTCCCTGGGGCCTTCGATCAGGATCAGCTCGTGGTGACGTTCGTTGCAGGTCATGAACGACCGGCCGGGCTCCCGCAGCGTTTCCTGGAGGAGCAGCACGTCTGAGAAGAAGGCCACGGCCTCGTCGAGGTTGCGAACCCGGAGACCCATGTGACCGATACGGGAAACCATGCGGCAACTGTATACACTTCCGCGCCATGCGACTGGTCACCTATGACTCTGGCAACGGCCCCCGGGCCGGGATCCTCCTCGACGAGGAGATCGTCGACGCCGAAGCCGCTGGGGCCCCGGGCTCCAGCGTCCGCGGGATCCTCGAGGCGCTCGACACCGACGGCCTCGCGAAGCTCGGAGCCGCCGCCGCGGATGCGGGCGACCGCATCCCCCGCGCCGACGTGAGTCTCCTGGCGCCCGTTCCCGACCCGCAGAAGATCATCTGCCTGGGCCTCAACTACCGCGACCACGCCGAGGAGGCCAGCAAGGAGATCCCCGAGAACCCGATGTGGTTCGCCAAGTTCGCCAACTCGCTGATCGGCGACCGTGACGAGATCGTCCTCCCGGTCGTCCATGGCGAGCACGTCGACTACGAAGCCGAGCTGGCCGTCGTCATCGGCCGCGAGGCGCACCGCGTCGGCGAAGCCGAAGCGCTCGACTACGTCGCCGGTGCCATGCCGTTCAACGACGTGAGCGCCCGCACCCTCCAGCTCGAGAACCCCCTGTGGACCAGCGGCAAGGCGCTCGA
The DNA here is from genome assembly GCA_032119675.1 of Solirubrobacteraceae bacterium. Lineage (GTDB taxonomy): Bacteria > Actinomycetota > Thermoleophilia > Solirubrobacterales > Solirubrobacteraceae > F1-60-MAGs163. The sequence goes on from JAUMBN010000193.1 coordinate 4,681, forward strand.
CACCTTCGCGCCCTGCGGTCCGGCGCTCGTCACCCTGGACGAGGCCGGCGACATCCAGGCACTCGGCCTGCGCACCTACCTGGACGGCGAGGTCGTCCAGGAGGGCAACACGAGCAACATGATCTTCGGCGTAGCCGAGACGGTGGCCTGGCTGTCTCGCACGATGACGCTGCTCCCCGGCGACATCATCGCCACCGGCACGCCGGCCGGCGTCGGCGGGATCCAGGGCATATTCCTTCGGGACGGGAGTACCGTCCAGGTCGAGGTCGACGGCCTGGGAACGGTCACCAACCCGATCCGCGCCGCCTCCTAGCGCCGGCCCGGCGCCGCTCGCTCAGGTGCCGGCGAGCACGGCGTTCAGGGCCGAGCCCAGCTCGGCCGCCGGATCTTCCGCCGCCCCGGCGCTGCGCCAGGCGACGAACCGGTCGGGTCGAACGAGCACGGCACCCTCGCGCGAGATTCCGCGATTGCGCGCCCAGAGGCTCCTGGGGTCGAACAGGTCGCCTTCGACGTGGCCGATCCTGACGGCGTCGACCGGCTGCCCGGCGGCAGCCAGGGCCTGGGCAGCTTCGAGCCAGGGCTGGCCGTCCTCGCCGGCGATCAGCAGGAAGCGGCCAGGCTCGACCAGGTCCTTGATCGGCTCGCGGTTTCCCTCCTCGTCGTCGACCCAGGCGTGCGGGAGCGGTGATCCCGGCCGGGTCGACGGAACATGGATTCTCATGTCGTCCGGACCCTCGACCGGCGGGGTGCCGTCCTCCACGACGGCGGCCGACTCGTAGGCGTAGCCGTACTCGACGTTGTGCTCGGAGAACTCCTGTGACTGGGCGCGCACCGCAGCAAGGAAGGCGCCACGGGCCTCGGCGTCCTCCTCCCTGCCGCTCCAGAGGCGCGCGAGCGCGGCGCGGTTTGCCTCCTCGTCCTGCTCCGGGCTGAGCCCGGTTGCGTTGAAGATCATCAACTGCCCGAGCGCGTTCTCCATCGACCTCTGCACGTTGCGTGCGTCCACCGGCTTGCGCTCGGCCTCATAGGTATCCAGCAGCGCCGGGCCGGCCTGGCCGTCCAGCACGGCAGCGAGCTTCCAGCAGAGGTTGTGGGCGTCATGGACGGCGCTGGTCAGCCCCAGCCCCCCGGTTGGCGGGTGGCGGTGCGCGGCGTCTCCGACCAGGAAGACGCGGCCCTCGCGAAAGCGCTCGGCCAGCACCGCTCCGACCTCCCAGCGCGTGACCCGGTGGACCTCCATCTCGACGTCCTGGACTCCCAGGGAGTCGCGGACCATCGCCTCGACCCCATCCTCCTCGGGCATCTGTGGATCGTCGGGCAGGAAGATGATGTGGATAACCCACTCCTCGGACTTCGGACCCCAGTTGTCGGGTCCCATGGGGGCGAGCACGAAGCTGGCACCGCTACGCGGGGCGGCGACCCACCTGAGGAGAACGTCATCGTCGGTGGTGAGCCCGGAGAGGTCGGCACTTACATGGAGCGAGTAGGTGATCGCGAGCCGGTCGAACCCTTCGTAGCCGACCCCCACCAGCTCCGGGATCGTGCGCCCGCCGTCAGCGGCGACCAGGTACTGGGCCCGCACCTGGTACTCGCTATTGGCATCACGGTCGAGGATCGTCGCCGTGACCCCGCCGCCGTCCTGCTCGAGCGCCGTCAGCTCGTGGCCGAAGCGGATCTTCCCGGGCGCGAGCTCCTCGGCGCGCTCCTTGAGTACCGGCTCGAGGCGGATCTGGGGAAGGTTGAGCTGCCGGAACGCGCTGGCCGAGCGCCAGCTCTCGTCGTCGCCCCCTGCGCCCCAGCACTCCAGCCGGGCGAGGAGGCGCCCGTCGTCGGGGTGGTCTCCGGACAGGCCCGAGTACCAGGCGGTCGCTGCCATCTGCCCGGGCGGCGTGCTCTGGCGCTCTATCTCTTCATAAGCACCGCAGTCGTCGAGGATCTCGAGAGCCCGCTGGTTGAGCACGTGGGCCTTGGGGAGCGTCGACGTGGTCGGCTGCGAGCTGACCAGCAGGTGGTCGACCCCCAGGCGGGACAGCAGCATCGATGAGGTGAGCCCCGCTCCCCCGCCCCCGACAACCAGAACTGAAACCTGTTCCACCTGAATCTCCTCTTGGCCGAATGCGCGACGCAAACTGTATACAGTCTGCGCCGCCTCCGCAGGTTCGCCCGCACCGCGATTCGGACCGGGCCGTCGACTTCAATTGCGGCCGTGGCCAGAGGCGCAAAGTCCGGGCGGCCGGTCCGCAGTTCCGACGTGGGCCAGCGCCAGGACCTCTTCCTGATCGCCGCGGTGACCACGGTGATCATCATCCGCCTGCAGCTGTGGATCACCAACTACCCGTCGCTGTCGCCGGGCAAGCTCCACATAGCCCACCTGCTCTGGGGAGGCGTATTCATGACGGCGGCGATCTGGATGCTCGCCTCCTATATCGGCCGGCGCCTGGTGGCCCCTGCGGTGATTATCGGCGGCGTCGGCTTCGGCTTCTTCATCGACGAGGTCGGCAAGTTCGTCACCGCCGACAACGACTACTTCTTCCAGCCGACCGCGGCGATCATCTACGTCGTCTTCATCGTCCTGTTCCTCGTCTCGAGGTGGATAGGGAGCCGCCGGCTGGGCGAACGGGAGCGGATCGCCAACGCGGCCGCCCTGGCCAGCGAGAAGTACATCGACGGGATGAGCCCCTACGAGCGCCAGACGGCGATCGAGCTGCTCGAGCCGATCCGGGGCAACCCGCAGGCGAAGGAGCTGCTCGGCGCAATCGAGGCCACCAGGCCGGACGCCGAGGAGGAGCCCGGGCGGCTCGAGCGGCTGGTCCTCTGGATGCAGCGCACCTACGACGACTGGGTACAAACCGGCTGGTTCCAGGCCACGATGATCGGCGCGGTGGTGATCTCGATCCTGGTTACCGCGTTCGGGATCATCGACCTGATCTTCCTGTCGGGCAGCCCGGGATCCGCGGTGGCGCCCGGCTACCGAACCGACGGTCTCGGGAACCTCAAGGTCGGCAACCTCCTCCCGCTGCTGTCGAGCACGGTGGCGAGCGCGATCGGCATAGCGGGAATCGTCCCACTGGTCCGGGGAGACCGGATCAAGGCCTACCGCCGCTTCAGGCTGGCCCTGATGATCTCCGTCTTCATCACCTACCCGTTCGTCTTCGCCGAGAGCTCCTTCGCCGCCGTCTCGGGGCTGCTCGTCACCCTCGCCGCCCTGGGAACGGTCTCGGCAATGCTCCGCCAGGAGGAGCAGGAGGCTTCGCTCCGCAGCCCGAATCCGGTCTAGGCGCGGCAGGAGGCTGAGCCGGTGTCCGACCCCGCGCCGGCCACGCCGGGAGAGGGAGGAGGCCGCCGCCGGGGCCTGACCCGGCGGCAGCGACTAGTCGGGGAGACAGGATTTGAACCTGCGACCGCCCGGCCCCCAGCCGGGTGCGCTACCAGACTGCGCCACTCCCCGTGGCCCTTCATTCCCGCAAGCGGGCGACGGGAATCGAACCCGCCCTAGAAGCTTGGAAGGCTCCTGTGCAACCACAACACTTCGCCCGCAAGCGCTCCCAATGCTATCGCGCGCCGCCAGTATCCGGCCGCTCTCTCAGCGCTTGCGAACAGTGACGACCTGCGTCATCTGCACCGGATGCAGCGAGCAGAAGAGCTTGTAGCGCCCGGGCACGTCGAAGCGCCGGGTGAAGGTCGTTCCCTTCTTCTGCCAGTCCGAGCTGAAGCCGCGGGGCCCGTCGGCGACGGTCACGTCGTGCTGCAGGTCGCCGGTGAACTTCCAGGTGACTCTCCCGCCCCTACGGATCGAGATGTTCTGGCGCGTGTAGTAGGCGTCGCCGATGCTCAGCGATGCGGCCAAACCCCCGCGCAGGAGAGAGCCTGGCGGCCTGCCGATCGTACGGGCGCGGCCGTTGGACCCAATGCCGGTGAGCGGCACCCGGTAGACCG
>JAUMBN010000194.1:0-1295 GCA_032119675.1 Solirubrobacteraceae bacterium
TGCCTCGTCGGCGTGCCCGAGAAGCCGCTGGCGGTCCACGCCTTCAGCGTGATCATGCCGCGCCGTAACTTCGCCGGCTCCTGCATCGGCGGCATCGCCGAGACCCAGGAGATGCTCGATTTCTGCGCCAAGCACCGGATCGTCTCGGACATCGAACTGATCGCGATTCAGCAGATCAACGAGGCCTGGAACCGGATGATCAAGCAGGACGTACGTTATCGTTTCGTGATCGACATGGCTTCGCTGAAGCAGGCCTGAACGTTGCCTACTTCTTGAGGTCGGCGGCGATGGCGGCGCGATAATCGGCGAGCGCAATGAAGAAATCGGCCTGCGCCGTGACTTCGGAGAACTGGGCCTCGAGCAAAGCCTGCTCGCGGATCTGCAGGGCGAGGAGGTCCGTGGCGCCCTGGCTGAAGCGCGTCTGTTCGGCCTTCACGAGGATGGCGGACAGTTCGACGTTACGCTTCGCGGCGCCGAGGAGCTCATGGGCGGCGGCCAAGGCCGACCAACCGTCCTTGACCTCGACGCGGATACGGTCGCGGATGAAATACAGATCCTGCTCGAGACGACGGAGTTCGGCCTCGGAAACCTGCGTGCGACCCAAGGCTTCGTTCCGCTGGATCGGCAGGCGGAACTCGAGCCCGGCGCGTGACTCGTCACGACGCATGTCGTTATAAGGTCCGTCGCCTTGATTACGGGTGATGCCGAAGGTCAGGTCGAGGTTCGGCAGGGTCGCGTTACGTGCGAGGCGCAGATCGACCTCGACCTTCTCCTTCAGGAGGCGTACGCGACGCAGCTCGGGACGGAGCTCGGCGACGGCTTCGAGCAGCGAGACGTCGCCCATCCGCTCCGGCAGTTCGGCGGCAGGCAGATCCTTCGGCAGGCGTTCGCGGTCGGGCGTGATCGGCTGGTCGTCCGGGCCACGGTAGAACAGGGATAGCTCTAGCGCAGCGGCCTCGAAACGACGACGGGCCTGCGTGACGATCAGCTGACGGCTGACGATGAGGCGCTCGTTGTCGGTGACGACGATCGGGGCGACCATGCCCTTCTTGGCCTGCTCGGTCAGAGCGGCGGCGCGGTCCTCGGCCACCTTCAGCTGCTCACGGGCCACGCTCTCGCGCAGGCCGGCGGCGGCCCATTGGTAATAGGAGCGGGTCGCGGAGCGGACGATGTCGAGCTGCTGACGCTCGATGAAGGGGTCGGCCAGGCTCAGGTCCAGGCTGGCCTTGAGCCGCTCCGCTCGTTGGCGGTCGATGGGGCCGTCGCGGAGGAGGTTGAAACGCAGGCCCGCGCGG
>JAUMBN010000194.1:1305-1519 GCA_032119675.1 Solirubrobacteraceae bacterium
CCGCTGCTGCGACGATAACCCGCGAAGACATTCGCGCCCCAGAAAGGCAGGCGTTGCTCCAAGGCGACATCCGTGGTCTCGCCGTCATAATAGCCCTTCGGGGTGATGCCCGCCCGCAAAGCGAAACCTAAGTCGAAGGCGCCGTCGGCCTGACGCAGGCGCCCGGCGGCGATGTCCTGCTCGATCATCGCGATGAGCAAGGGCGGATAGCGCT
>JAUMBN010000195.1:0-7028 GCA_032119675.1 Solirubrobacteraceae bacterium
GACAGGGACGTCACCACCCTGGGCCGTGGCGGCTCGGACACCACCGCGGTGGCGCTGGCCGCCGCCCTCGGCGCGCCCGAATGCGAGATCTACACCGACGTGCCCGGCGTCTTCACCGCCGACCCCCGGATCGTCCCCGACGCCCGCAAGCTGGCGGTCGTCTCCTCCGAGGAGATGCTGGAGATGTCGGCCTCCGGGGCCGGCGTCCTGCAGCTGCGCAGCGTCGAGTACGCCCGCAACCACGGGGTGCGAATCCACTGCCGGTCCAGCTTCGAGGACGGCCCCGGTACCGTTGTTCTCAACGAGCAGGAGACCATGGAACACCCCCTCATCACCGCCGTCACCCATTCGACCGACGAGGCCCGCGTCACGCTCCAGGGCGTGCCCGACACGCCCGGCGTCGCCGGCCAGATAGCCACGGCCCTGGCCGACGCCAACGTCAATGTCGACATGATCATCCAGAACGAGCCGCTGGAGGACGGCGCACGCGCGGACATGTCGTTCACCGTGCCCCGCGACGACCTCAAGGCCGCCGGTGACGCGCTCGGGCGCCTCGGGGATGAGCTCGGCCTGGCCGGGATCGCCACCGACGAGGAGATGGGCAAGGTCTCCGTGGTGGGCGCCGGAATGCGCACGCACCCCGGGGTTGCCGCCCGCGTCTTCAGCGTGCTCGGCGAGCAGGGGATCAACATCGAGATGATCGCCACCTCGCCGATCAAGATCTCCTGCGTCATTCCGGGGGACCGGGTGGACGACGCCGTCAGGGCGCTCCACGCAGCCTTTGAGCTGAGTGGCGAGGACACGATCCGCGCCGAAGAGCCCTTCGGCCGGTCCTCATGAGAATCGCCGTGGTCGGCGCCACCGGCGCCGTCGGCCGCCTGCTGCTCGAGACGCTTGAGCGCCGCGGCGTGGCCGCCGACGAGGTCGTTCCGTTCGGCAGCGAGCGCTCGGCCGGCTCGCAGCTGGGCCGCTGGGGCACGGTCCAGCCCCTCAGCGAAGAGACCATCCAGGGTTTCGACCTGGCGCTGATGTCGGCGGGCGGTTCGGTCTCGCGGGAGTGGGCGCCGCAGCTGGCCGGCGCCGGCGCGCTGGTGATCGACAACTCATCGGCCTGGAGGATGGATCCCGAAGTTCCCCTCGTGGTCAGCGAGGTCAACCCCGAGGCCCTCGACGACGCACCGAAGGGCATCGTCGCCAACCCGAACTGCACGACGATGATCGTGATGCTGCCGATGAAGGCCCTCGACGGGCTCTTCGGCCTCGAGGCGATGGTCGCCACCAGCTACCAGGCCGCCGGAGGCGCCGGCCGCCACGGGATCGACGAGCTGGCCGCGCAGGTTCCGGTGCTGAGCGAGAAGACCGAGATGCTGATCACCGACGGCGCCGGCGCGGCCCGGCTGGTCGAGCACGAGGTTCACGCCAACACGCTGGCCTTCAACGTCGTGCCGATGCTGGGCTCGATGGGGGAGAACGGCTACACCGACGAGGAGATGAAGCTCAAGGACGAGAGCCGCAAGATTCTCGGGCTGCCAGGCCTGCAGGTGAGCCCGACCTGCGTGCGCGTGCCGGTGATGGTCGGCCACGCCGTGGCGGTGCGCGCGAGCTTCGGGAGCGAGGTGAACCTCGAAGCCGCGACAGAGGCGCTGGCGGCCTTCCCGAACCTCGTAGTCGAGGATGCGCCGACGCCGCTCGAGTGGGCCGGCCGTGACGAGACCGTCGTCGGGCGCGTGCGCGCCGACCTCGACGACCCGAAGAGCCTCAACTGCTTCGTGGTCGGCGACAACCTGCTCAAGGGCGCCGCGCTCAACACCGTGCAGATCGCCGAGCTGGCGATCGAGCGCGGCCTGGCCGGTCGCTGACTACCAGCCGGCGGGGGCGCTGACCGAGCCGACGACCGACTGGGTCCAGTCGATCACCGACGTCGGCTTTACAACGTGGTGCTGGAGGCCGAGCTCCTTGGGCTCCAGCCCCAGGGCGAGTCCGACCAGCTGTGGAAGGTGAAGGACCGGCATCTTCAGGTCGCGCCCGACCTCCTTGGCGGCCATCGGCTGCTGCAGGTCGAGGTTGAGGTGGCAGAGCGGGCACGGGGTCACCAGGCAGTCGGCGTCGGCGTCGGTGGCGTCGCCGAGATGGCGGCCGGCCTGGGTCAGGGAGGCTTTCTTGTTCATGGTGATGATCGGGAAGCCGCAGCACTTGTGTGACCCGGCGTAGTCGATCACCGTGCCGCCCAGGGTCTCGATGACCATCCCGAGGTAATCGTCACGGGGCTGCTCGTCGTCGATCTTCAGGCGGTCGGTGGGGCGGACGATGTAGCAGCCGTAGAACGGGCCGACGCGCAGGTCGGTCAGGGGGCGCCTGACGAGGCCCTTCAGGTTTTCCAGGCCGATCTCCTCGACCAGGACCCAGAGGAAGTTCTTGTTGACGATGTTCGCCTCGTACTGGAGGTCCTCGCCGGCGAGGGTGCCGTTGACATGCTCGCGGTACTCGGCGCTGGCGTCGAGGCGCTGCTGGCACTCGCTCTGGGCGCCCTGGCAGGTCGAGCAGATGTTCATCATCAGGTCGGCGCCCTCGACCTGCTGGGCGAGCGCGAAGGTGCGGGCGTTGAGGGTGTCGGCGAGCTCCTGGCTGTGCTCGGCGATCACGCCGGCCCCGCAGCAGCTGGCGCGGTCGAGCTCGACGAGCTCGATGTCGAGCAGCGGCGCGACCTTCTCCATCGAGCCGTGAAGCTCCGGGGTGAAGCCCCTGCTCACGCAGCCGGGCCAGTAGGCAACCTTCATCTCTTCTTCCTTCCTTAGGCGCTCGAGCCTTCACCGCCGGCCGGGGTGACCGGGGCCTCCTCGAGCGCTTCGGTGACGACGTCTTCGGCGACCTTCTCGAGGACTCCCTCGGCGCCGGGCGGCTCGGCGTTGTCCTCGTCGGTCCCCTGGATGTAGAGGTTGAACTCGACCCCGCCGTCGCGACCCTCGATGTCGTCGAAGATCTGCTTGACGCCCTCGGGGGCCTTGTGGCTGTGGAGCATCGCCTTGGCCGGGGTGACCTTGCGGCGCAGAAGCGCGGTGACCACGACCGGCAGGGAGCTGATCAGCTCGGGCACGGCGCGCGGGTGGAACTTGCCGCCGTAGGAGTCGGGGAGCAGGTCGGCCTCGTGGAGGATGCCGTTCTTGCGGATGTTCTTGACGAAGGCCATCTCGTGGCGCTCACCGTTGTTGCGGTCCTCGATGTCGTAGACGTTGCCGGAGATCCGCCGCAGCCTCATGATCTGGTTCATCGGGGCGACGCCCTTCGGGCAGGCCTCGATGCACTTGAAGCAGTGGGTGCAGTCGTAGATGCCGTGCTTGTCCTCGGAGAGGTACTCGAGGCGTTCCTTGTGGGCCGCGTCGCGGGGGTCGCCGACGAAGCGGTAGCTCTTGGCCAGCGCCGCCGGGCCGATGAAGAGCGGGTCGACTTCCATCGAGAGGCAGTCCGAGACGCAGGCGCCGCACTGGATGCAGGCCATTGACTGGGTGATATCGATCATCGACTCGCGCGGCACGATGTACTCGCGCTCGGGGACCGGCTCCTTGCCGATCAGCCACGGCGTGACCTGCTGGATCTTCTTCCAGTGGACGGCGTCCATGTCGACGATCAGGTCGCGGATGACCGGCATGTTGCCCATCGGCTCGACCTCGATCACGCCGTCCTTCGAGCCTTCGAGCGCCTTGTCCAGGTGGGTGTGGCAGGCCAGGCCGGGCTCGCCGTTGATCCTCACGCCGCAGGAGCCGCAGATCGCCGAGCGGCAGGAGCAGCGCACGCCGATCGAGCCGTCCTGCTCGTTACGGGCCTGAAGGATTCCCTCGAGCACGGAGCGGTGCGGCTCGAGCTCGACGGTGCGCTCGTCCCAGTAGGGAGCGTCCCCCGACTGCGGGTCGTAGCGACGGATCCTGAGGGTGAATTCGGCCATGGTTCCTCTTGTCGGGGGCTAGTACTTGCGCTCTTCGGGCTGCCACTGGGTGATCGTGACCGGCGAGTAGGAGATATGGGGCTCCTCGCCTCCGTTGCGCGAGACGTCGATGTGCTTGAGCCACTCCTCGTCGTTGCGCTCCGGGTAGTCGGTGCGGAACTGAGCCCCGCGCGACTCCCTGCGCTCGAGCGAGGCCATCACGATCGCCTCGGAGCAGTCGAGCATGTAGTCGAGCTCTATCGCGCCGAGCACGTCCTGGTTGAAGACGGTGCCCTTGTCATCGACCCAGGCGCTGCCGGCCTCCTCCTTGAGGCGCCGGACGATCTCCAGGGCGGTCTGCAGCCCGGCCTCGTCGCGGTAGACGGCGGCGTAGCGGTTCATCGTCTCCCCGAGCTCGCGCTTGATCTCCGAGATCCGGCGGCCGTTCTTCGGGCGGGCGAGGATCTCCTCGATCATCGCCCGGTCGCGCTCGAGCGGCTCGGAGGAGACCTCCGGGATCGGCATCTCCAGGGCGCGGCGGCCGGCGTGCTCGCCGGAGCGGCGGCCGAAGATCAGCGTGTCGAGCAGGGAGTTGGCACCGAGGCGGTTGCCGCCGTGGACCGAGACGCAGGCAACCTCGCCGGCGGCGTAGAGCCCGGGGACCGGGGTGGCGCCGTGGATGTCGGTCTTGACCCCGCCCATGATGTAGTGCATTCCGGGCTGGATCACGATCGGCTCGCGGGTGATGTCGACGCCGGCGAAGTCCTTGCCGATGTTTACGATCTCGCGGAGCGCCTCGAGCGTGCGCTTGCGCGGCACGACGGTGATGTCGAGGTAGATGCCGCGACCGTCGGGGCCGACGCCGCGGCCCTCGTTGATCTCGGTCTGCTCGGCGCGGGAGACGACGTCGCGGGAGGCGAGCTCCATCTTGTTCGGCGCGTACTTCTCCATGAAGCGCTCGCCGTCGGAGTTGAGCAGGTGGGCCCCCTCGCCGCGGGCGCCCTCGGTGATCAGGAAGCCGTTCTCGGCGAGCGTCGTCGGGTGGTACTGGATCATCTCCATGTCCATCAGCGGCGCGCCGGCCTGGTAGGCCTGGGCGATGCCGTCACCGGTGCAGATCAGCGCATTGGTGGTGGGGGAGAAGCACTGGCCGGCGCCGCCGGAGGCGAGGATCACGCTCTTGGCCGAGAAGGTCTCCATGTGGCCGTCGCGCACGTCGCGGGCGACCGCGCCGACGCAGTGGCCGTCGCCGTTGACGATCAGCGAGGTGACGAACCACTCCTCGTAACGGTCGATCACCTCGTGGTACTTCATGAGCTGCTCGTAGAGGACGTGGAGAAGCGCCTGGCCGGTGATGTCGGCGACGTAGGCGGTGCGCTTCATCGAGGCGCCGCCGAAGGCGCGCAGGTCCATCTCGCCCTTCTCATTGCGGTGGAAGGTGACGCCGGCGTGCTCGAGCCACATGACCTCGGCAGGGGCCTCGCGGCACATCGCCTCGATCGCGTCCTGGTCGCCGAGGAAGTCGGATCCCTTGACGGTGTCGTAGGCGTGGGAGCGCCAGTCGTCGGCCGGGTTGATCGCGGCGTTGATGCCGCCTGCGGCCGCCACCGAGTGGGAGCGGACGGGGTGGACCTTGGAGAGGATGGCCACCGAAGCTCCGGTTTCCGCGGCGGCGATTGCGGCGCGCTGGCCGGCGAGGCCGGCGCCGATGATCAGTACGTCCTGTTCGGGCATTCGGTCGTCTCTGTTCTTTCGTCGCGTTTGGCCTGGGCTCTCGAGCCGGGGCCACCTGCATCGTATACGGGCGAAGGGCCCTTACGGCTTGCGCCAATGCCGATGATTGGGGGCGGGATTGCGCCACGAGGACGCCCCGCCTAGCCGGCGAGGGCCCGGTTCAGTACCGGCGTGGCGGCGAGGTGGCCAGTGCGCGGGAGAGCTCCTCCTCGGTAACCACCCCGCAGAGCCGGTGGTCGGGGTCGATCACGATCACCGCGCCCAGGCGCCGCAGCACCTCGAGGCCCAGGAGATTCTCGACCGGCGTCTCGCGGGTGACCGCGCTGGCCTCGGCCTGTTCGGGGTCGAGGATCGCCCGGACCGGCTCGTCGCCCCGTCCCTGCGCGAGGGCGGCGTCGACCTGCTCTGAGCGCACGATCCCCTCGAGCCGCCCGAGCTCGTCCACCACGGCGAACCACGGCCAGGCGAAGCGCCCGAAGAACTCGAGCTGGGCATCGGCCACGCTGGCCGTCGCCGGCACGACGATGGGGCTCATGTCCATTATCTGCCCGGCCGTGACTCCTTCCAGCTGCTCGCTGTAGCGGCTGCCAACCACCGCATTGCGGGCGGCCGAGGCCAGGAACCAGCCGAGCACGGCCGACCAGATGCCGGAGACGATCGCGCCGGTGCGCAGGATGATGAAGAGGCCGAAGGCGACCATCAGCCAGCCGAAGCCCTGGCCCAGGTAGCCGGAGAAGCGGGTGCCGCGGCTGCGGTCGCCGCTGACCTTCCAGGCCAGCGCCCTCGTGACGCGGCCGCCGTCGAGCGGGAAGGCGGGGAGCATGTTGAAGACCAGGAGCACGAGGTTGGTGAGCGCGAGCCACCCGAGCAGGGCGACCCACGGGGTGGTGCTCGAGCGGGTGAGCGTGGCCGCGTCGAGGACGCCGGTCTCGTTGGCGGCGATTGCACCGATCCCCAGGCAGACCAGGACGATGACCGCGGTCACCGCCGGCCCGGCGATCGCGACCTTGAACTCCTCGCCGGGGGTCTGCGAGTCGCGGGTCAGCTTGGCGACGCCACCGAAGAGCCAGAGGTCGATGCCCGAGGTGCCGATTCCCAGCCGGCGCGCCATCAGCGCGTGGCCGAGCTCGTGGAGCAGGAGCGAGGCGAAGAAGAAGATGGCGGCGGCGACGGCGGTCACGTAGGCGACCGTCGTGCTCGAGGCCACGAGCACGTCCCCGAAGTAGTCGGAGAGCCAGATGATCATCAGGAACAGGAACAGGAACCAGCTCGGGTTGGCCCCGATCCGGATCCCGGAGACGGTGAAGAGCTTTATCGAGCGCTCGCCGAGCACCCCTTAATGGTGACAGCCGGCGGCCGCGCCGGCCGGGGGCGG
>JAUMBN010000196.1:0-1667 GCA_032119675.1 Solirubrobacteraceae bacterium
GAGGACGGCCCCCAGGAAGAGCACGAGCAGCGCCTTGACCGAGGGGAGCCTCAGCCTCCTCGCTCGCAGGCGCCTTGGGGAGGACGGGCTGGTGGCGGGAACCGCCGGCATCCCGGTCGCCTTCGACGGCCGGGCCTCTCTTCCTGCCACGTCAGCCAGAGACGAGAGCTTCGCCGAGCGAGCGGATGTCTCCCGCTCCCATCACCAGGCACAGGTCGCCGGCCCCGAGAAGCCCCGAGAGCCACTCCCCGGCCTCCCCCATCCCCGGGATCCACTCGACGCTCCCACCGGCCTGCCGGCAGGCTGCCGCGACAAGCTCTCCGGTGACGCCGGGGAAGTCCCCTGCGTTCTCGCGGGACGGGTAGACGTCGACCACGACGGTGAGGTCGGCGCCGGCCAGCGCCTCTCCGAAGCGCCCCGCCAGCTCGGCGGTCCGGGAGAAGAGATGCGGCTGGAAAACCGCGACGAGCCTCTGCGGCGCCTGGCTGCGCGCGGCGGCGATCGCCGCGGCGACCTCGGTCGGGTGGTGGGCGTAGTCATCGACCACCCGGGCGCCGCCGGCCGAGAGGCCGAGCTCCTCGAACCGCCGCCCCGAGCCGCTGAAGGAGGCGATCGCCCTCACCGCCTCCTCCTCGGACACCCCGGCAAGGCTTGCCGCCTCCAGGGCGGCGGCCGCGTTCCAGGCGTTGTGCTCGCCCGGAACCGCCAGCTCGACCTCGTGGCCCCTCCAGGCGAAGCGCGGCAGGCCGGACGAGGTGTCGACCGGCGTGGGGTCGAAGGCCACACACGGCGCCCCCGCCCTCAGCTCCAGGAGCGCCGGGTCGTCGGCGATCACCGCCATCGGCGGGCCATCCAGGAACTCGGCGAATACCGCGCGCAGCTCTTCCTCCGAGCGGTAGGTGGCGTGGTGGTCGAGCTCGACGTTGGTGAGGACGGCGACCTCCGTGCCGATCGAGAGCAGGGAGCGGTCGGACTCGTCGGCCTCCACCACCAGCCACTCACCGGTGCCCCAGGCGGCATTGCGGCCGGTGCTGCGCAGCGTGCCGCCGATCAGGTAGCCGGGATCGAGGCCGGTCTCGAGGAGTACATGGGCGACCATGCTCGTCGTGGTCGTCTTCCCGTGGGCACCGGCGACGGCGATGGTCCTGCGCAGCGAGGTGAGCTCGGCCAGCAGCTCGGCCCTGGGCATCGTTCGCAGGCCCCGGCTGCGGGCGGCCTCCATCTCCGGGTTCGAGTCGGGAATGGCCGTGGAGAAGACCACCTCGACGTCGTCTCCCGCGGGCACGTTGGCCGCGTCGTGGCCGGCGCGGGCGTCGATGCCTGCCTTCCTGAGCGCCGCCAGCACCGGGGAATCGTCGCGGTCGCTGCCGCTGACCGTCGCCCCCAGCTCATGGGCGGCGGCAGCCCACCCCTGCATCCCGGCGCCACCGATCCCGATGAAGTGGAGCTGCCGCCCTTTCCAGTCCGGGCCGCTCACGCCGCCGCCTCGCGGAGCAGCCCGGCGACCTCGCCGGCAGCACCCGGCCGGGCGATCGAGAGCGCCGAGGCGCGCATCCGCTCCAGGCGCCCCGGGTCGGCGAGCAGCTCCCGGACCGTGGCGGCCAGGAGATGCGCGTCGAGCCGGGCGTCCTCGATCACCACTGCGGCGCCGGCGTCGCTCATCCAGG
>JAUMBN010000197.1:0-2229 GCA_032119675.1 Solirubrobacteraceae bacterium
CCGGAGGCCTGTCCCTCGCGCCAGAGGTCCAGGGCGCGGCTGCGGCCCATCAGCCGCAGGTAGCTGCCCAGCTCCCCGCGGCGGGAGTCGAAGGCCTCGGGCCTGCGCCAGACCTTCATGAAGACGTCCTGTACGACGTCCTGCGCCTGCGCCTGGTTTCCGAGGATCCGGTAGGCGGCGGCGTAGACGCCACGGTGGTGCTGCTCGTAGACCTCGGAGTAGATGTTGGGATCGCTGAGATTCATGCGTTTCCTTTCCGATGTTCCTTCAACAGCTTGTAGAAGGTTAGCACAAGGTTTGTTGAAGGTTAGCGCCCCCCCGGACGGACCCCCCGCGGCGGACTAGAATCGCCCAATGACCAACCCCGACAGGCTCTCCGGGCTGGATACTGCCTTTCTCCAGCTGGAGCGCGGAGGCGCGCACATGCACGTCGCCTCCCTGATGATCTTCGAGGGATCCCCACCCGACTACGAAGAACTGTTCGAGACGATCGGCAACCGCCTCCACCTCGTCCCCCGCTATCGCCAGCGCCTCGCCGAGGTGCCCTTCGGACTCGGACGGCCGGTCTGGGTGGACGACCCGAGCTTCAACCTCCTCTACCACCTGAGGCACACCGCCCTCCCCCACCCGGGCTCGGACGCCCAGCTGGCCGCGCTTGCTGCCCGGATCTTTGCTTCCCGCCTGGACCGCTCGAAGCCGCTCTGGGAGATCTACCTGGTCGAGGGCCTGGAGCCGGCATCCGACGGCACCGAGAGGTTCGCGGTTATCGCCAAGACCCACCACGCCCTCGTCGACGGGATCTCCGGGGTCGACATCACCGCCGTCCTCTTCTCAACCTCCGAGCAAGCCTCCCCCGTCGGCCCCCCCTCCGCGCCGTGGGCGCCGCGCCCCCAGCCGACCGAGGGCGAGCTGGTGGCCGGGGTAATCCAGGATCGGCTCGCCGACCCGCTTGGTCCGGTGCGCGCCGCCGGCGAGTTGGTCAGCCAGCCCGCGCGGGCTATCGGCCGGCTGGCCGAGAAGCTCGAGGTAACCGGGTCGCTGCTCGTCAGCAGCACCGGGGCCGCCCCCGACACGCCCCTCAACCGCAGGATCGGCAGCCACCGCCGGTACGGGTGGGTCAACGCCCCGCTCGAGCTGTTCAAGGAGATCAAGAACGGCCTGGACGGCACGATCAACGACGCCGTCCTGGCCACCGTCGCGCTCGGCCTCGGGCGTTGGCTGCGCCGCAGGGGCGTCGAAACCGAAGGTCTCGTGCTCCGGACGATGGTCCCCGTCTCAGTGCGGACGGCCGACGAGCAGGGCAACCTGGGTAACCAGGTATCTGCGCTCTGGGCGCCGCTTCCCGTGGGCGAGACCGACCCAGCCGAGGCCTTCCGGATCGTGCACGACGCCATGGGAGACCTCAAGAACTCCGACCAGGCTCTGGGCGCCGAGACGATCACCGAACTTGCCGGCTTTGCGCCCCCGACCATCGCCAGTCAGGCGGCCAAGCTCCAGGCCCGGCAGCGGCTCTTCAACCTCACCGTCACCAACGTCCCCGGGCCGCAGATACCGCTCTATCTCGCCGGACGACGGATGACGGCGATCTACCCCGTGGTGCCGCTCTCCGAGAAGACGGCGCTCGGCGTGGCGGCAATGAGCTATTGCGGGCGGCTCTGCTTCGGCCTGCTCGCCGACTACGACTCGATGCCCGACCTGGGCGACGTGGTCGAGGACTTCGAGGCGGCAATGTTCGAGCTGGCCCTGGCCGCCGAGACCGGACGGCCCAAGGTCCCGATCCACGAAAGGCACCGCTCCGAAACCGCCGTTACCCCGGGCACGATCTCTTTCGCGCAGGCCTGAACCGTTGCGCCTGGCCCTCGCCCAGCTGGACCCCGTAGTCGGCGACATCCCGGGCAACCGGGGGATGCTCGCCGATGCAATCAGGGACGCTTCGGCCCGCGGCGCCGACCTCTTCCTCTCGGCGGAGCTGGCTGTAACCGGCTACCCGCCGGAGGACCTCCTCCACAAGCGCCACTTCCTGGCCGACGCAGGGCAGGCCATCGCCGATCTTGCCCCCCTGAGCACGGATATCGCCTGCATCATCGGTTTCCCCGAGGCCGACGGCGACCGCGTCTACAACGCTGCGGCCGTCCTCGCCGGAGGCCGGCACGTAGCCACCTACCGCAAAATCCACCTGCCCAACTACGGCGTCTTCGACGAGCACAGGTACTTCGACGCCGGCACCAG
>JAUMBN010000198.1:0-3655 GCA_032119675.1 Solirubrobacteraceae bacterium
CCGCCCGCGTCGTCCCGGCCCCGCCAGTCATCCAGCGGCGCGAGGCCGGCGATCCCGATAGCCACGTCGGCCTGGCCCAGCCGCCAGGCGCGGCCGAACGAGTCGGTGATCACCACCGCCGGGCGTCCCGGCAGGGCCGCCCGCAGCCTGCGGGCGCTGGCGTCCGGGTCCGCCGGCAGGCAGACCAGCACGCCTTCCTCGGCCGCGTTGGAGGCGTCGACGCCGGCGTTGGCGCAGATGAAGCCGTGGTGGGTCCGGCAGACGAGCACGCCGTTCTGCGCCCGCACCACCTCGGAGCTCTGGTCGAGGATCACCTGGACGTGGCGCGGGTCGCGGCCCTGCTCGGAGGCGATCGACCGGGCCTCGTCGCCGGGCTCGACGTTGGAGAGTTCGACCAGCGCCCCTTCGGCCTTGGAGACGGCCTTGTGGGCGATGGCCAGCACCTCGCCGGCCGCGAACGGCCCCCCGGCCTCCTCGAGCAGGCCGGCGAGGTCGTCCCCGGGGAGGATCTCCGGGATCCCCTCGAGGGCGAGCGCCTCGACCCGTCCCATCCGGACCTAGCGGCCCTGCCGCGCCAGCACCGCCCGCGTGTGGCTCGCGGTGCCGGGATCGGCCGGCTCGAGCGAGCTGGCGAGCTCGCGCAGGTCGGAGGCGGTGTCTACGTCCAGCCCCAGGGAGCGGCACTCGAAGATCGTCACCTTCACGCCTGCGGCGCGCGCGAGGCTCTCGTGGCGCTCCCGGCTGCCCTCGCCGAAGGCCGGGCGGATCGCGCCGGGAGGCTGGAGCAGGAGCGCGTTGGTGCCCTCGCCGTGGCGGTCGGGCACGATCACGACCTCCGGCCCGTCACCGGTCGAGTCGATGAGCCGATCGACATCGTCGGGATCGAGAGCCGGGGTGTCGCTGGCCACGAGCAGGACGGCGAATGCTCCGTCCGCGACCGCCCACTCGATCCCGCGCACGGCCGCGGCGCTGTGGTCGTCCTGAGGCGAGTCGGCCAGCACCTGGGCCCCGGCCCCGCGGGCCAGGGACTCGGCGCCCGGCTCGCTGGTGACCACCACGACGTCGTCGACGTGGTCGCACCGCCGCAGCGCGGCCAGCACGTCGCTGAGCATCCCGGTGGCCAGCGCCACCCGCTCGGCGGCGCTGAGCCCGTCATCGGCCAAGCGTGCCTTGGCGCTCGAGAACCGCTTGACGGGGAGGATTGCGACCAGGCTCATGGCTGTACGGATAGCGCGTCGGCGGCCTCGAGCGCTTCCCGGCCCACCTGCTGCCGGCGCATCGGGGCGTCCATCAACGTCTGCGCCACCTGAACCGGCACCGGTGCTCCGGGCGCCGGCTCGTCGGCGAGCAGCAGGTCGGCTACGCCGGACCATGCTGCTGCCACCCCTTCGGTAGTCGCGGGGAGGCCCCAGGCGGCCAGGCATTCGGCGGTCGGTCCCTTCAGCACGCGCCCGCCGACGATGGGAGAGACGGCGACCACCGGTGCCGGGGCGTCGGCGAGCGCTTCCTTCATGCCCTTCAGCGCGAGGATCGGGCCGATCGAGATGACCGGGTTCGAGGGGCCGATGACAATCGCCCGGGCACCTGCGACCGCCGCCAGCACCTCGCCGGTCGGGGTGGCGTCCTCGATCCCGGAAAAGGCGACTGCCTCGACCGGGCCCCGGCCCTTCTCGCGGATCAGGAACTCCTGCAGGCCCATGGTTCGGCCACCGGCGGTGACCTCGGTCCTCACGGGCTGGTCGGACATCGGCAGGACCGTCGCTCCGAGGCCGAGGCTTCCAGTCAGCTGCGCCAGCGCCTCGGTGGGGCTGAGGCCGTCGTCGAGGAGCTCGCGGCGCCGGCGGCACCAGCCGAGGTCGCGGTCGCCGAGGTTGAACCAGACCTTCTCGCCCTGCTCGCGCCGGCGATCCATCTCCCCAAAGGTGTCGCCATCGATGCCCCAGCCCCGCGAGTCGATGATGTCGGCGAGCGTGAAGGAGACGAGGTCCGGGTCCGGTGAGACCGCGGCACCGTAGACGTCGATGTCGTCGGCGGTGTTGGCGACCACGACAAGGTCGTCGCCGACCAGGTCGAGCATGCCGCGGGCCAGCTTTGCTCCGCCGGTGCCGCCGGCGAGGACGACAACCGGCCCCGCGCTCACAGCCCGGTGATTCGGATACCGGCGTGTGTCTTGTTGCGGATATTGATGCCGATCATCATCGCCGTGAGCGATTCGGCTATCCGCGACTGCTCGAGCCGCCCGGCGTCGACTGCGCGCAGGCCTTCGACCGCTTCGACCAGGCCAAAGGCGACTGCCTTGGCGTCGGCGTCGTCGCCGCAGACCAGTACGTCCTCCTGGAAGCGGTGCTCCGGGTCGGCGAGCATCGCCGCGCTTACGGTGTGGAAGGCGCTGACGACCCGTACACCGTCCGGGACGAGCTCGGCGGCCTGCTCGGCGGCCGAGCCCTGCCAGACGCCGAGGGTGCGGGTGGGCTTGCCGCCCACGGCCGGGGCGAGCGGGACGGTTGCATCGACGACGACGGTTCCGGGAGCCAGCGCCTCGGCGATCGACTTGTAGGTCTGCGCCTGGGCGGCAAAGGGGACGGCAACGGCTACGACGGGGGCTGCCTCGGCGGCGGTGTGGTTCTCCCCGAACTCGACGTCGGCTCCCGGCACGGCGCCGGTCACCTCACCGGCGGCGGACTGGGCGCGGGAGGCGTCGCGGGAGCCCAGGACGAGAGGGATGCCGGCCGCGGCCCAGCGCCTGGCCAGGCCCTGGCCGAGGGCGCCGCTGGCGCCGACGATCGAAACACGCTCCGGTAGCGGCATGGCGGCGAGTATAGGTTTGGCCCCGCTCAGCTTCCGCTGAACGAGGGATCGCGCTTCTCGCCGAAGGCGCGGACCCCCTCGGCGAAGTCGTCGGTGGCGGCGCAGACCGCCTGGACCGAGACCTCGTGGTCGAGGTTGACGGCCAGGGCTGGCTTGGCGGCGCCGTCGATTACCCGCTTGGCGAGCCCCACGGCGACAGGTGCGCAGGCGAGAAGTTCGGCTACCAGCTGGTCGGTTGCCGCCTCGAGTCCGTCGGGCGGGGCGACCCGGTTGGCGAGTCCGATCCGCTCGGCCTCGGTTCCGTCGATCAGCTTCGAGGCGAGGATCATCTCCTTGGCGCGCCCGAGGCCGACCACCGAGGGCAGCCTCGACGACCCGCCGACGTCAGGGATCAGCCCGACGCGTGTCTCCGGGAGTCCGACGATGGCGTCGGAGGCGACCGTTCGCAGGTCGCAGGCGAGCGCGAGTTCAAGCGCCCCGCCGATGCATGCTCCCTGGATCTGGGCGATGGTGGGCTTGGGCATCTCCTCAAAGAGGTTCCAGGCCTCCAGGATCACGCGGCGCATCGGCCGCAGGGTGGTTGGGTCGTCGACCAGCGGCTGGAAGGCGGCGAAGTCCATTCCCGAGGAGAACATCGGCCCCTCGCCGCGGAGAACGACGACCCGAACTTCCGGGTCGTCGGCGGCGTACTGCGCGGCCTCGCGCAGCTCGAGGATCATGGTGTCGTTGAGAGCGTTCCGCTTCTCGGGGCGGTTGAGGACGATGTGCCGGACCGGCCCGCGGTCCTCGGTTACGACGAGCGACATGGATTGAGCCTCCTGGTTGGTGGGTCAATCATGACGCTTTC
>JAUMBN010000199.1:0-24607 GCA_032119675.1 Solirubrobacteraceae bacterium
ACCTCGGCATCGCGCTCGCCGGCCGGCTGGGTGGAGTTCGGGTCCACCAGGACGTAGTGCGAGGCCATCGTGTCGTCGTAGGTGCCGGTCTTGAGCATCATCACCATTCCCGCCCGGTCGCCCGGGGTGAGCCCGCGGTAGGCGCGCACGAGCGCTGCGGTGTCGCAGTGGACCGGTGCCCACTTCCTGTCGCCTGGCAGGTAATTCTCGTTCACCGCCAGCTGCACGGCCCCACCGGTCACCTCGGAGACCAGGTCGGCGTAGAGCGTGTTCATCGCCAGTCCCGAGAGCGTGTAGAAGAGGCGCGAGTGGGCGGCGCGGTTGAGCGTTCGGGGCGTCCAGGGCGGGCTGTGGGGGGCGGCCAGCAGGTGCAGCGCCATGGCCAGGCATGTCAGCTGGCAGCCCTCGTTGCCGATCGAGTTTCCGTCCGGGTAGTCCCAGAGCAGCTCCTCGGCCTCGCTGCGTTTCATTCCCCCGGCTCGTGCGGCGCGGATAACTCGCCTGCGGTTCCACATCAGGTCTTTCGCCCACCGCGGGTCGTCCTGGCGCATCGGCAGGCCCGCCAGGTCGAAGGCGGGGGAGGGGTTGCCCGTCGCGCCGGCGGTGGCGGCCGCGCTCGCGCCGGCGGCCGCGGGAGCGAGAGAGGCGGCACCAAGGCCGGCACCGATCGCCGCCGAGCGGCGCAGGAATCCCCGGCGGGTGGGCTGCGGATCGGTCATCCCCAGTCCAAACCCCGGCGGCCCCGGAAGGTTTCGCGTTCCGGGTTCCTGGCTGGGTGCCAGGCTACGCCGGCTGGCTCTCTTCCGGTCCCTCGCCGCGGTTTCGCCGCCTCTGTTCCCTGGTCCGCCCGACATGGTCGAGCGTCTGCTTGCGCAGGCGGATGTGGCTCGGGGTAACCTCGACCGCTTCGTCCTCGCGCAGGAACTCGAGGGCCTGGTCGAGGGAGATCTCCCGCCTGGGGACGAGCCTCACGAGCTCTTCGGCAGTCGACGAGCGGATGTTGTTGAGCTTCTTCTCCCTGACGGCATTGACGTCCAGGTCGTCCGGACGCGAGCTCTCCCCGACGATCATCCCCTCGTACACGTCGTCGCCGGGCCCCACGAAAAGCGTCCCACGTTCCTGCATGGCAAAGCAGGCGAATGAGGTCACCTCCCCCTGGCGGTCGGAGACGAGCGAGCCGGAGGTCCGGGTCTTAAGCTCGCCCGCCCAGGGTTCCCACCGGTCGAAGGTCGAGTGAGCGATGCCGGTGCCGCGGGTTTCGGTCAGGAACTCGGTGCGGAAGCCGATCAGGCCGCGGGAGGGGACGAGGTACTCCATGCGCACCCACCCGCTCCCGTGGTTCGAGAGTTCCTCCATCCGCCCGAGCCTGCCCGCCAGCAGCTGGGTGACGGCACCGACGTGCTCTTCGGGCACGTCGATCGACAGGTGCTCGACCGGTTCGTTGACCTTGCCGTCGATCTCCCGGGTGACCACCCGCGGCTGGCCGACGGTCAGCTCAAATCCCTCGCGGCGCAGCTGCTCGACCAGGATGGCCAGGGCCAGCTCACCCCTTCCCTGGACCTCCCACGCGTCGGGGCGGTCGGTATCGAGCACGCGGATTGAGACATTGCCGACGAGCTCCTGGTCGAGTCGGCCACGGATCTGGCGCGCGGTCATCAGGGAGCCGTCGCGCCCGGCGAGGGGGGACGTGTTGATGCCGATCGTGACGCCCAGGCTTGGCTCGTCGACCGCGATCAGGGGGAGCGCCTCGGGCGATTCGGGGTCGGTGAGGGTCTCGCCGATATTGACCTCCTCGATTCCGGCTACGGCGACGATCTCCCCGGGACCGGCTTCGGGAACGGCGACGCGTTCCAGCGCCTCGGTCACGTAGAGCTCGGAGATCTTCGCCTGCTCGACCGTGCCGTCCCTCCGGCACCAGGCGACATCCTGCCCGGCCCGGGCGGTTCCCTCGTGGACGCGGCAGATCGCCAGCCGCCCGACGTACGGCGATGCATCGAGGTTGGTGACGCGGAGTTGGAGCGGGTGGCCCTCTTCGTACCGGGGGGCAGGGATCGTGTCCACCAGCAGGTCGAGCAGGGGCTTCAGGTTCTCGCCGGGTTCGTCGGCGGAGAGCGAGGCCTGGCCGGCCTTGGCGTTGCAGTAGACGATCGGGAACGCGATCTGCTCCTCGTCGGCGCCGAGGTCGAGGAAGAGGTCCTCCACCTCGCTCACCACCTCGGCGATGCGGGCGTCTGGGCGGTCCACCTTGTTGACCACGAGGATCACCGGCAGCCGTGCCTCGAGCGCCTTGCGAAGCACGAATCTCGTCTGGGGCAGGGGACCCTCGCTGGCGTCGACCAGGAGCAGGACACCGTCGACCATGAACAGCCCGCGCTCGACCTCGCCGCCGAAGTCGGCGTGGCCCGGCGTGTCGATGATGTTCAGCTTCACGCCGTCGTGCTCTACCGACGTGTTCTTGGCGAGGATCGTGATGCCCTTCTCGCGTTCGAGGTCCATCGAGTCCATCACGCGGTCGTCGACGCTCTGGCCCTCGCGGAATGCCCCCGACTGCCAGAGCATCGCGTCGACCAGGGTGGTCTTGCCGTGGTCTACGTGGGCGATGATCCCCACGTTTCGAATGTCGGAGCGCTCGCTCACCTGACGATCATGGAGCTTCGGCGGAATCGATGCGGTTCGCCCCCGGAAATGCGGCTCGGTAGCCTTCCGCGCCGTGCGCGAGAAGCTTGAGAAGGAGATCGTTCCCGGCCTGATCGTCGCCGTCTCGACCTTCACGCTGCCTGCCCGGCTTGCTGCCGCGGCGACGCGGGCGGCAGGACGCAGGGGGCGGATCGAGCTCTTCTACGCCTACGACGAACCAACCAGCGCCTATGCCCTTCTGGAACTCGCGCGCACTGTCCAGGGCCGCTCCGTGGCGATCGGCCTCGTCCCCGTGGTCGAACGGGGGATCGAAGGCGACTCCGCCGCGGAGCGCAAGCGCGCCTATGCGCTGGTCGACGGTCGACGGCTGGCCCGCCGCCTGGGCCTGACGATGGGGCGCGGCGAGCCGATCGACCCTGAGAGCGTCCGCTTCCTGGCCGCCTGGACGGCTCTCGGGCCCCAGGGCCCGGCCCTTCAGGCTTTTGCCGAGGAGGCGATGAAGCGACTCTGGTTCGGCGGCGACGGCGACGGGCCGGTCGAGCGCGAGCCCTACGCAGCGCTCTGGCGCGAGAGGCTCGGCTCCGAACCGCCCGACGAGAACTCGTCCGGGGCGCAGGAGGCGCTGCGAGCCAACGAGCGCCACATGGCCCGAAGCGGTCCCTACGAGACCCCGGCGGCGAAGATCGGAGGCCGCTGGGACTTCGCCCAGGACCGTCCGAAGCGGATAGGCGCCTGGCTGGACGAGCTGGGCTGGAGGGCCTCGTGAGCGAGCGCGTCGACTGGTTCTATTCCTTCCGCAGCCCGTACTCGTACCTCTCTGGCGCCCGGGGCTTCGACCTCGCCGACGATTACGACATCGACCTGCGATTCCGCGGGGTCATCCCGATGATGATGCGCGGCGAGTCGGTGCCCATATCCAAGCGGATTCACACCCTCCGCGACGTCAAGTGCGAGGCCGACCGCCTGGGTCTCCCGTTCGGGCGCACCCACGACCCGCTCGGCGAGGGCGCCACCCGGACCCTCGCGGTCAGCGAGTACGCCAATGACCGTGGCCGCGCGCGCGAGTTCGTCCTCTCGGCTTCGACCGGCATCTGGGCCGAGGCGCTCGATCCGGCCACCGATCGGGACATGCGGGTGATCTGCGAGCGCGCCGGGCTGGACTGGGAGGGCTGCGTGGCGGCGATGGCCGACCCGGCGATCGCCGCGCGGGTCGAGGCCAACACGCAGGAGCTGGTCGACATCGGCCACTGGGGCGTGCCGGTCTTCACCTTCCGGGGCGAGCAGTTCTGGGGCCAGGACCGGATCGACGACCTCAAGCTGGTGCTCGACGACGCCGGGCTGAGCCGAGCCTAGCCGCCGAGCCGGGCCTGCGGCCAGACGGTGTCGATCGGGGTGAGGTCGACCCCGAACGCGGCGGCGGATTCCTGTGGGTTGTCTATTGGAACGCTGTCAGAGCCCATCACGCCGACGAGCGCCGAGGTGAGCTGCTTCGAGAATGGCACCAGCGCAGCGGCGAGCAGGACCGACGTGTAGCGGACGCTGATGTCGGGGTGGTTGACGATGTGAATCAGGTCGTCTACCGGCATCGTTTCCGGGCCGCCCAGCTCGAATGTGCCGGCCGGCCCGTCACCGGAGATCGCCGCGACGATCATCGAGACGAGGTCGCCGGCGAAGAGCGGGGCCACGAGCTGGCGACCATCGCCGATCGCCCGGATCGGCCTGTTGTCATGGGCCAGGAAGGCCTCGGTGGTTGGCCCGGGGCGCGAGGGCTCGCCGATGATCAGCGGGCAGCGCAGGATCGTCGCCTCGACTCCCGATGAGCGAACCATCTCCTCGGCCTCGCCCTTCGTTCGCAGGTAGCCATTGCGGGAGGAAGGGTTGGCCCCGACGTAGCTGACGTAAACCAGTCGCTGGACGCCGCCGGCCGCCTGGACCCCCTCGACCGTTCGGCGCACCGTCTCCACGTTGGCCAGCTCGAAGGTGTTGGGCTTCTCCGGGGTCAGCGTTCCCGCCAGGTGAACGACGGCCTGGCAGCCCGAAATGGCGGGGGCGGGATCGCCGTCGCGCGGGATCGCCCGCGCCTCGACGCCCAGCTCCCCCAGCCGGCCCACCAGCCAGCGCCCGACGTGGCCGTCGGCTCCTGCGATCGCCACCGGGCTCGCTGTTGCCATGCCCCAACGTTATTGACTCCGGCCGCCGGCGCGTATAGAAGGACTCCAACCAGGCCGGGGAGGAGAGCCAGTGTCAACGGAAACCGTCACGAGCGGGAATGTGCCCGAGCGGCGCAGTGCCAGGAGCGTCCTCAAGTGGGTCCTGCTGATCGCGCTGGTCACCTTCTTTGCCGGCCTGCTCTTCGGCTACGACCAGGGCGTCATCGCCGGCGCCCTGGCCGGAATCGGCCAGGACTTCAAGGTCGGCAACTTCGCCAAGGAGGTCATCACCTCCTGGGTGACGCTCGGCGCGCTCTTCTCTGCGCTGGTCGCCGGTACGCTCGCCGACCGCTTCGGCCGCAAGCCGATCCTGCTCTCGGCCGGCGTCCTCTTCATCGGCGGCGCCGTGATCCAGGGCGCGGCGCCCGACGTTCCGATCCTCACCGCCGGCCGCGTGATCACCGGCTTCGGCATCGGCTTTGCCTCGACCATCGCCCCGCTCTACGCCGCGGAGATGGCCCCGAGCAAGATCCGCGGCCGGATGGTCTCCACCTACCAGCTGGCGATCACCGTCGGGATCTTCGTCGCCTACCTGGTCTCCGACCTGCTCGAGCCCGGCCGCTGGCGCGAGATGTTCCTGGTGGCGATCATCCCCGGGACCCTCCTGATCATCGGCGTGCTGGTGGTACCCGAATCCTCCCGCTGGCTCGCCAAGGTCGGGAAGAAGAAGAAGGCCAGGGAGTCGCTGGCCAAGGTCACCCCGGCCGACGACGTCGACGCGCAGCTAAACGACATGGAGCACGAGCTCGCCCACGAGAAGGCCGAGGGCGAGGCCACCTGGGGGGACGTCTTCAGCCCGGGGATACGAAAAGCGCTGATCGTCGGGGTCGGCCTCTCGATCTTCCAGCAGGTCACCGGGATCAACGCGATCATCTACTACGCCAACACGATCTTCGAGAGCGCCGGCCTCACCAGCACCGGCGCGCAGACCACTGCGACCCTTTACTGCGTCGGCCTGACCAACGTCCTGGCCACCTTCATCGCCGTGGCCTACGTCGACCGCTTCGGGCGCAAGCCGCTGCTCTTCATCGGCCTGACCGGCATGTTCGTGGCGCTCTGCGCCGTCGGCCTGGGGTTCGCCGTCGAGTCCACCAAGGCCACCGGGGCCGGGGCCTCGGTGGTGGGGATCATCACCATGGCCGCGCTCGTCGTCTTCATCGCCTCGTTCGCCTTTTCGCTCGGGCCGATCGTCTGGACGATCATTTCCGAGATCTACCCCAACCGGGTCCGCGGCCGGGCGGTCTCGCTGGCGACGGCGGCCAACTGGGGGGCCGCCTTCCTGGTCACCCAGTTCTTCCTGACCGTGGTGGACGGAATCGGCGAGTCGGCGACCTTCTTCATTCTCGCGGCGATGTGCGTGCTCGCCTACGCCTTCGTCTGGAGATACGTGCCCGAGACCAAGGGCCGTTCCCTGGAGCAGATCCAGGCCCAGTGGGCCAAGGGCGGCTCCACCAAGGACTGGGAGGAAGGGGCGTCCTGACCGCCGGCGGCGCGAGCCGCCTCAGGCAGGCGGGCCGGCGCCGCCGCTTCCCGCCCCGAACAGCCCGACAACCCGTCCCCAGACCTCGGCGGCCAGCCGCTCGGCGTCCCGGTCGCTGACCGGGGCCTGGGGCCCCTCGGCCAGGGGAGTTGAGAAGCGGACGACCAGCCGCCGGAAGCGCAGGAACCCGGCCTTGTGGAGCGTCGTGGCGTCGACGATCGCCGCGGGCACCACCGGCGCCCCGGTCGCCAGGGCGACGATTCCGATCCCGTGCTTTGGCCGGGTCTCCAGCGACGGGCGGATCCCGCCCTGCGGGTAGATGACCACCAGGCCGCCGCGTCGGACGATCGCCTCGGCGGCGTCCATGGCGGCGTGGTCGTGGGCGCCGCGGCGAACCGGGAAGGCGCCGAGTGCGGAGAGCAGCCGGCCGACAAGGGGATTGGAGAAAAGCTCGGCAGCGGCCATGAAGTTGACCGGCCGGTCGATCCGGCAGGCCAGGAAGAAGTGGTCGAGGTAGGAGCCGTGGTTTGAAGCCACCAGCGCGCCGCCGGCCTGCGGAACCTCGTGCAGTCCCTCGAAGCGGGTGCGCCAGAGCCGGGCGGCGTTGCGGGCAACTACCCGAACCGCGTCCTGGGCCGGCCCGGGGGGGCGCGCAACGGCGCGCTCCAGCAGGAGGTCGAGCTGCTGCTCGGAGCGGGAAGGCGCCACGCGGGGAGGGTACCGGCGGGCCCGGGCCTCGTGACTGTCATCCTCGGGGGGTGAAGAAATCCGCCCTTCTCATCGTCTCGGCAGCCCTGTTCCTCGCCGCTTGCGGCGCCGGGCAGCCCTCCGGGCAGGCCACGACGGCAAGTGCCGCCGGCGTGAAGCTGGTGAACGTCGGCAAGTTCGACCAGCCGCTCTACGTAGCCTCGCCGTCCGCCGACCGGCGACGGGTGATGGTGGTCGAGCAGCCGGGGCGCATCCTGGTGGTCAGGGACGGCAAGCGGCTCTCTCGCCCATTCCTGGACATTCGCTCAAAGGTCCTCTCCGGCGGCGAGCAGGGCCTGCTGGGGCTCGCCTTCGCGCCCGACTACGCCAAGAGCGGGCGCTTCTACGTCTACTACACGCGCAGGGACGGCCGCCAGTCGGTCTCTGAGTTCCGCCGCAGCTCCAGCGACCGTGCCAATGCCGCCAGCGAGCGTCAGGTCCTGGTGATGGCCGACCCCGAGGGCAACCACAACGGCGGCCAGCTCAACTTCGGTCCCGACCGGCTCCTCTACATCGGGACCGGGGACGGCGGAGGTGCCGGTGACCAGCACGGTGCGATCGGCAACGCCCAGGACCTCGGCTCGCTGCTCGGAAAGATCCTTCGGATCGAACCCGCAGCTGGTGGCGGCAGGCCGTACACCGTCCCGGCCTCGAATCCCTTCGTCGACCAGGCCGGCGCCCGCCCGGAGGTCTGGGCCTACGGCCTGCGCAACCCGTGGCGCTTCTCGTTCGACCGCAGGAACGGCGACCTGACGATCGGCGACGTCGGCCAGAGCGAGGTCGAGGAGATCGACTTCACCCTGAAGGACAGGAGCGCCGGCTCCAACTTCGGCTGGCGCCCGTTCGAGGGCGACCGCCGCTTCACCGACGAGGAGGCCCCGAACGCGGTGCCCCCGGTGATCACCAAGGACCACGACGAGGGCTGGTGCTCGATCACCGGCGGTTACGTGGTGCGCGACCCGAAGCTGCCCGCGCTCGAGGGCCGCTACCTCTACGGCGACTTCTGCAAGGGCCAGGTCTGGTCGGCCCGCCTGTCGGAGGGCGCTGCGACCGGCGACCGGCGCGTGGCCGGCCTGCCCACCGTCGGGCAGCTCTCCTCGTTCGGGGAAGATGCCCGCGGGCGCATCTACGTCGTCTCGCTGGCCGGCCAGGTGAGCCGGCTGGCCGCGCGCTGACCGGCGCGTTTCCGGCGGGCCTGCCGCAGGGCATCTTCGGCGCCCGTCGAATAGCGTTTGGGCAGCCCGATCCACATTCAGCAACCGGAGAACAGCCTTGTCCGAAATCACCGTTGACCACCGCCAGCCCGTCCTCGCCGACGAGCTTCCCGGCTCGATCGCCCGCGATATCGCGCTGGTCGTAGCCGGAGCCCTCTTCACCGCGCTGCTGGCCCAGATTTCCATCAACGTTCCCGGTTCGCCGGTCCCGATCACCGGCCAGACGCTGGCCGTGGGGCTGGTCGGCGCCTCGCTGGGGATGACCCGGGGGGCGGCCTCGCTTGCCCTCTACGCGGTTCTCGGCCTCTTCATGCCCTTCTACGCCGACGGCGCCAGCGGCATCGAGGTGATCTGGGGTGCCAGCGGTGGCTACATCATCGGCTTCATCTTCGCCGCCGGGGCGATCGGCTGGTTTGCCCAGCACGGCGGCGACCGCAGGCTGCTCTCGACCTTCCTGGGCTTCATCGTGGCCCAGCTGATCATCTTTGCCTTCGGCCTGGTCGGGCTGCAGATCGCCACCGGTGAGGACTGGGGCTGGGTCGTCTACAACGGCTTCACGATCTTCATCGTCGGCGGCCTCGTGAAGGCCCTCATCGGGGCGATCGCCCTCCCGTCGGCCTGGTACCTCGTGGGCCGGGTCGACAACCCCCGGCAGGACTGAGCTCCGGCGCTCAGGCGGCGCGGTGGCCGGCCCGCCGCTCGCGTGCCCGCCTGCGCCAGGGCGTCTCCTCGGGCTCGGGCAGCGCGGCCAGCTCGTCGAGTGCCGCGGCCAGGTCGGCGGCTACCTGCTCGATGTCGGGGACGAGCGCGGCATCTCCGTAGCAGCCGACGTGGAGGCGGCCGCCGTAGGAGACGGCACCGATCGAGAGGGAGTGACCGTCGACCAGCGGGACCGCCGGCCAGATCGCCTCGAGCTCGCGGCCCAGGACGCCGATCTCGCCCTCGGGGCCCGGGACGTTGGAGATGACCAGCGTGAAGTGGGCGGCCGCGGCGGTCGCCTTGACGGCGGTGCTGCGCACCGGGGCGGGGAGCAGTTCGGCCGAGCGGATGGCGGCGTCCAGGGCGCCGGCGTGGCCCGCGCTCTTGAGGGTCCGGGTCCGCGCGCGCACCGTCTTCAGCGTCCGTTCGAGGTCCGGCCTTCCGAGCGGCAGCTCGACGGCAAGGATGGAGATCCGGTTGCCGTGCGTGGAGGCGCCCTCGTCCCCGTCCCGGACGTCGGCGGGCACGAGGACGCGGACGTGGTCGGGCTCCTCGCCCCGGCGGGCCAGGGCCCGGCCGACCGCCACCGAGGAGGCGGCGAGCAGGGCGTCGTTGAGGGTCGCCCCGTGGCGGCCGACCGACTCGCGGATCGGCCCGATCTCGGCCGAGACGGTGGCGACCGTCCGCCGGCTGGTCGCCGAGCGTTCGAGCGCAGTGCGGGGCATTGGGGTCACGAGGGTGGCGAGGATCGAGAGCGCCTCCCGGACCGTGTCGGCTCCGGAGGCCAGCGACCGTGCGACGGTCGTGGCCACGTCGCCGCCGGCGCCGATCCGTGACAGCGCCGAGGCGGTGAGCATCTCGGCGGTCGAGGGCTCGGGGGCCGGCCGCCACGGAACCGGCGCAGCGATCGGCTCGGCCCCGTCGAACAGGACGGTGGCGATCTCTATGGCCGCGACTCCATCGACCAGGGCGTGGTGGGCCTGGCCCACGATCGCAAAGCCGCCCGGCTCAAGGCCGGTGACCAGCTGAAGGCGCCAGAGGGGGCGCTCGCGGTCCAGGGGCTCGGAGAGCAGGCGCCCGGCGATCTCCTCCAGCCGCCTGGGCCCTTCGGCGGGAACCAGGTGGATCGCACCGACGTGGTTGGTGATCGAAAAGCCCGGATCGTCGACCCAGTGGGCGTCGCCGAGCCCGAAGGCCGGCTGGGCCAGCCGGCGCCGCAGGCGTGGTACTGAATCGAGACGACTCTCGACCGCCTCGCGGAGTGCCCCGGCCGTAGGCGCCTCCCCACGGAATCGCATGGTCCAGCCCACGGTCATGGGCGCCCTCTCGGTTTCGAGATCCAGGAAGACGCAGTCCAGCGCGCTGAGCCGGTCGAAGGGTGCCATGCCGCATCCAACCTACCGCTATCCAGGCCAGGCGGCGGGCTGTAGCCTCGCTGCAGATGGATGCCCTCAGCGCAGTGGATGTCGAGCTCGTCCGTGCCGACAATCCAGGCCCGTTTACCCTCGAGGGGAGCAACAGCTGGCTGGTGGGCCGGGACCGCTGCTGGGTAGTCGACCCGGGTCCGGACATCGACTCCCACCTTGACCTCCTGGCGCAGGAGGCAGAGCGCCGCGGCGGGGTGGAGGGGATCGTCCTTACTCACGGCCACGGCGACCACGCCGACGGCCTCGCCGGTCTTCTCGCCCGGGTGGGAAACGTCACCGTGGGGGGCGCCGAGGCCGGGAGCGTCCGGCTCGTTGACGGGGAGACGGTCGGTCCGTTCGAGGTTTTCGAGACGCCGGGCCACTCTCCCGACTGCCTCAGCTTTCGCGCCGGGGCGGCGCTCTTCACCGGCGACGCAGTCCTCGGGCACGGCTCTGTCTTCGTCGCCCCGGACCCGGGAGCGATGTCGGGCTACCTCAACGCCCTCGAGCGACTGCTCGAGCTGGACGTCACCGTCCTCTGTCCCGGCCACGGGCCGGTCGTGCTCGACCCGAAGGCCAAGCTTTCCGAGTACCTCGACCACCGGCTCGACCGAGAGCAGCGTCTGCTTTCCGCCCTCGAGGACGGTTTGCGCACGCCCGACGAGCTGCTCGACCGGGCCTGGTCGGACGCCCCGAGAGAGCTGAGGGGAGCCGCGCTGCTGACCCTCGTCGCCCATCTCGACCGGCTTGCCGAGGACGGGCTGGTTCCCGACGGGGTGGAACGGCCGGAGATTCCCGAATACGGTGAGGTCTGATGGCCACCGCCGAGCGCATCACCTTCTGCCGGATCTGCGAGGCCCACTGCGGCATGGTCGCCACCGTCGAGGACGGCGTCGTAACGAAGCTGCGGCCGGACAAGGAGCACCCGCTCTCGCGTGGCGAGGCGTGCCCCAAGGGAATCGCGATGGTCGACGTGCAGAACGACCCCGATCGTGTCACCCGCCCGCTTCGCCGCCGCGAGGACGGCGAGTTCGAAGAGGTCTCCTGGGAGACGGCCCTCGCGGAGATCGGTGAGCGCTTGCGCGGGGTAATCGACCGGGATGGCCCCGGCTCGGTCGGCTGGTACTTCGGAAACCCCGGTGCCTTTTCCTACTCGCACTCGCTCTGGGTCAAGGGGTTCATGGAGGGGCTGGGATCGCCGCACTACTACACGGCCTCCTCGCAGGACGTGGCCAACCGCTTCGCCGCGAGCGCGATGCTCTACGGCTCGCCGGCCCTGGTCCCGATCCCCGACCTGAGCCGCACCGACTTCCTCGTGATGGTGGGCGCCAACCCGTTCGTCTCCCACGGCAGCCTCCTGACCGCGCCGCGGATCCGCGAGCGGATGCGGGCGATCACCGGGCGCGGGGGGCGCGTAGTGATCGTCGACCCGAGGCACACCGAGACGGCGCGCGCCTTCGAGCACGTGGCTATTCGCCCCGACACCGACGCCTGGATGCTCTCCTCGATCCTCAGCGTGATGATGGAGGAGGGCCTGGTCGACGAGGCGGCCCTCGAGCAGCAGGCGGTCGGCTGGCCGGCGTGGCGCGAGCGCCTCGGGCCGCTCACCCCCGAGAGCACCGAGTCCCTGACCGGTATCCCGGCCGGCGAGCTGCGTCAGCTGGCCCGTGACCTCGCCTCGGCGCCCTCGGCCGCCGTCTACGGGCGGACCGGTTCCTGCCTGGGGCGGCACGGGACCGTCGTCGCCTTCCTCCTCGACCTCGTCAACATTGCCAGCGGCAACCTCGACCGGCCCGGCGGCTCGGTCTTCGGCCTGCCGGCCGTCGCCTTCGACGAGGTCGCCAACCTCGCCGGCCTGGACACCTACGGAAAGGTGCGCTCGCGCCTCGGCGGCTTCCCCGACGTGCTCGGCGCCCTGCCGGCCACCCTCCTGGCCAAGGAGATGACCACTCCCGGCAAGGGTCAGATCCGGGCCTTCTTCACCAGCGCCGGCAATCCTGTCCTCAGCTGCCCGGACGGGGAGGAGCTGGAGGAGGCCCTCGAGACGCTGGAGCTCTACGTCTCGCTCGACATCTACGTAAACGAGACCAATCGCCACGCCGACTATGTGCTCCCGGCCACCACCTGGCTTGAGCGCGACGAGCTGCCGCTGCCCTTCCTGGGCTTCTACGTGACGCCGTTCGTCCAGTACTCCGAGCCGGTGGTCGAGCCGCGCGGCGAGGCGCGGGAGGAGTGGGAGATCATCGACGCGATCTCTAAGGAGATCGGCGTCCAGCCGTACCCGGCGGCCCCTGTGCGGGCCCTATCGAAGCTGGGCCTGCGGCCCCGTCCGAAGTTCGTGGCCGACCTGCTGGTGCGCACCGGCCGCGAGGGCGACCGCTTCGGCCTGCGCCCCGGGGGCCTTAGCCTGCGCAAGCTGCGCAGGCAGCCGCACGGCGTGATCGTCGCCGACGAGATCGCAACCGGGGTCCTGGGGCGCCGCGTGCGCTACCGCGACGGGAAGGTGCGCCTCGACGCCCCCGAGCTGCTTGCCGAGTTCGATGCCATGGAGATGGCGCCGGGGACCGACGGCGAGTTTCCACTGCGGCTCATCGGCCTGCGCGAGCTGCGCTCGCACAACTCGTGGATGCACAACGCGCCGCTGCTGATGCGTGGCGGCCGCGAGCAGCCGGCGCGGGTCAATCCGGCCGACGCCGAGCAGGCGGGCGTGGCCGACGGCCAGCAGGTGCGCGTCTCCTCGAAGTCGGGCTCGATCGAGCTGCCGGTGACGGTGACCGACGAGGTGATGGCAGGCACGATCGCGATCCCCCATGGCTGGGGCCACCGCGGCGGCTGGCGTCTGGCCAACGAGGCCGGAGGAGTGAACGTCAACCAGCTGGCCAGCTCCGAGGCCGACGACCTCGAGAAACTGGCCGGCATGGCTTTCCTCAACGGTATTCCGGTGAGGCTGGAGCCCGCGGCCGCCTAGGCCTCGATGTTCGACATCACGTGCTTGACGCGCGTGTAGTCGTCGAAGCCGTACATCGAGAGGTCCTTGCCGTAGCCGGACTCCTTGAAGCCGCCGTGGGGCATCTCGGCGACGATCGGGATGTGGGTGTTGATCCAGACGCATCCGAAGTCGAGCCCCTTGGCCATCCGCATCGCGCGGCCGTGGTTCTCGGTCCAGACACTTGAGGCCAGGCCGTACTTGACGTCGTTGGCCCAAGCCAGTGCCTCGGCCTCGTCGCTGAACTGCTGGACGGTGATGACCGGCCCGAAAATCTCGTTCTGGATCATCTCGTCGTCCTGCTTGAGGTCGGCGACGACGGTCGGCTCGAAGAAGTAGCCGTCACCTTCGGGGGCGTTGCCTCCGGCGGCCACGCGTGCGTGCGACGGCGTGCGCTCCAGGAAGCCCTGGACGCGCTCGCGCTGCACCTCGCTGATGACCGGGCCCATGTAGGTGTTCTCGTCGAGCGGGCTTCCGTAGACCGTTCCCTGCGCCTGCTCGGCGAGGGCGTCCACCAGGTCGCCGTAGAGCCCCGGGCCCGCGATTACGCGGGTGGCCGCGGTGCAGTCCTGGCCGGCGTTGAAGTAGCCGGCGCCGGCGATGCCCTCCGCGGCTGCGGCGATGTCGGCATCGTCGAAGACGACGACCGGAGCCTTGCCCCCGAGCTCCAGATGGACCCGCTTGAGGGTGTCCGAGGCGGCGGCGGCCACCGCCTTGCCGGCGCGGACCGAGCCGGTGAGGGAGACCATGGCGATGTCGTCGTGGCGAACGAGCATCTCGCCGACGTCGCCCCTGCCGAGGATCACGTTGAAGAGGCCCTCGGGCAGGTGCTTCTGCATCATCTCCGCCATCCACAGGGTCGAGACGGGGGTGTTCTCCGAGGGCTTGAGGACGATCCCGTTGCCGGCGGCAATCGCCGGGCCGAACTTCCAGACGGCCATCATGAACGGGTAGTTCCACGGGGTGATCTGGCCGACGACGCCGACCGGCTCGCGACGTATCGAGGAGGTGTGGCCGGCCATGTACTCGGCGCTGGCCAGGCCCTCAAGCATCCGGGCGGCGCCGGCGAAGAAGCGGATCTGGTCGACCGCCGGGGGAATCTCCTCGTCGATGGTGAGCTGGAGCGGCTTGCCGGTGTTCTCCGACTCGATCTTCGCCAGCTCCTCGCCGCGCTCCTCGAGCTCGGCGGCGATGTTCAGCAGGGCGAGGCTGCGCTCGGCCGGGGTCGCTTCCTTCCACTCGGCGAAAGCCTGCGATGCGGCTGCAACCGCGGCATCCACGTCGGCGGCGCTGGAATTGCCCATCTCGGCGATCACCTCGCCGGTGGCGGCGTTGCGGACCTCGTGGGTCCCCTCGCCGGTGGCGGGAACGCTCTTTCCGCCGATGAAGTTCTCGAGCCTGGCAGCCATCGATCTCTCCTCCTTGACTTGTTGCCGTGAACGTACCAAGCCGCGGGCATCGCGGAGGGGAGGGTGACCCTGCCGGCGGCGCCGACTAGTCTCCGAAGGCCCCAATGGCCCATTACGCAAGCGACAGCGAGCTCTATTCCGACCTTGGCGAGTGCCTTCGCCAGGTGCTCTGTGACCCCGAGAATGCCGAGAAGGCAAGGGGAGTTGGCTCGGTAATAAGGATCGAGACGGTCAGGCCGCAGGCCCGCATCACCCTCAACCTGGCATCCGACGCCGAGCCGGAGGTGCTGCTCGGCGACTGCGACCTGCGCCCTGCCGCCGTGATCACGATGGAGGCCGATGCGGCCCGGGGGTTCTTCCTCGGCGAGGTATCGCTGATCGGGGCGCTCTCCGGCGGCAAGATGACCGCCCAGGGTCCGGTGGCGCCGATCCTGCGGGTCGTGCCGCTCGCCAACCTGATCGCCCCGAAGTTCCAGGAATTCGAGGGCTCTGGCGATTCGCCTGCGGCGGAGGGTGGCGAGGCCGCAGCAGACGATGAAGAGGCTCCGGCGCAGGATGAGGGGCCCGGTGAAGATGCGGCTGGCGCTGAAACCGAGGCGGCACCGGAGGGTGCTTCCGACGGGGAGCCGGAAGAGGAAGCGTCCGAAGAGGAACCGGCTGAAGAAGAGGCTGCGGAGGCAGGGCCCCCGGCCGATGAAGCCGAGCCGGCTTCCGAAGACGGTCAGTCGTAGCCGGGCTCGCCCGGCAGCACCACCCGCGCCACCTCTCCTTCGATCAGCACCCTCGGCTCAACCGGCTCCACCCTGCGGCTGCCGGCGTACTCGATCAGCTCGTGGGCCGAGCCGAAGGCGGCCAGCTGCTCGAGATGCTTGATCGTCGGGAAGACGAGCGCCAGGTCGTCGGCCCGGTGGGCCTCGAGCGCCGCCTGCGGCGAGTACCAGCGGTGGTCGACGATCTCCGAATCGTCGACGGTAACCGTCGCGCCGTCGGGCAGGTGGGCGACGAAGAAGTGCGTATCGAAGCGGATCTCGACCTGGCGCGGCGTGATCCACTGTGAGAACTTGACGAGCTCGGTGGCGCTGACGCCCTCGACGCCGGCCTCCTCGGCAAGCTCGCGGACCGCAGCCAGCCGGTGGGCCTCGTCGCCCTCGCCCTCATGGGCATCGACGGCGCCGCCGGGGAATACCCAGAACCCGCCCATGAAACGGGCTTCCGGGTTGCGCCGGACCAGAAGAACCTCCAGCCCTGTGTCGGCGCCGCGAATGACGATCACCGAGGCGGCCTGCCGGGGCTCGGTCGGCTCGCCGCTCTCGTTGAGCTCCTCGCCTGGTGCCGGTCGGTCGAACTCCACTACGCAACCCTACCCTCGCCTTCGGTACCGTCTCGGACGATGAGCGATTCGACAACACGCTGGATCTGCGAGCAGTGCGGCTTCATCTACGACCCCGCCGAGGGTGACGTCGATGGTGGAATTCCCCCGGGGACGGCCTTCGAGGACATCCCGGACACCTGGTTCTGCCCGGTCTGCGGGGCGAAGAAGACCGACTTCACCATTTACGAGGACTAAAGGTAGGTTCGTACCCTGCGTCTCGTGAATGAGCGCAGGCTGATATTCGCCATCGCCGCAGTGGTCGGCATGGCCTCGCTGGGTTCGGAGATTGCCGGCGCCCGCCTCATGGCGCCGTGGTTCGGCGCGTCGACCATCGTCTGGGCCAACACGATCGCCACGGTGCTGGTTGCCCTGAGCGTCGGTTACTGGTTCGGCGGCCGCCTGGCCGACCGCGACCCGACGCTCCGGGGCCTCTCGCGTGTGGTGATCGTCGGGTCGGTGCTCCTGGCCGCTGTTCCCTTCGTCGCCGGCCCGTTCCTTCGCGTCTCAGTGCGGGCGCTGGACAGCGTTGAGGCCGGCGCCTTCGTCGGCTCGCTGGTCGCGGTGCTCGTGCTCCTCGCCGTGCCGGTGCTCGTGCTGGGGACGGTTGCCCCTTATGCGGTGAGGCTCTGCGTGCGCAGCGTGGGGGAGGCCGGTGAGGTCGCCGGCCGCCTCTATGCGGTCTCGACGATCGGCAGCCTGACCGGCGTCTTCCTCAGCGCGTTGCTGCTTATCCCGGTGGTCGGCACGCGACGAACCTTCCTCATCTTCGCCCTTGCCCTCGCCGTCGCTGCCCTTCCGGGGCTGGCGCGGGTTGCTGTCGCCGTCCCCGCAGCAATTGCCGTGCTGATCGCCATCCCGGTGGGCACGATCAAGCCCGCTCAGGGAGCGACCGTGATCTGGGAGCGCGAGACCGACTACCAGTACGCCCGCGTGATCGAGTACCCGGACGGCGAGCGGATCCTGGAGCTCAACGAAGGCCAGGCAATCCACTCGGTTTACCGCCCCGGAAGCTGGCTGACCGGCAACTACTGGGACGAGCCCCTGGTGCTCCCGTTCGCCACCCGTCCGCGTCCGCCGGCCTCAATCGCCGTTCTCGGCAACGCCGGCGGCACCGTGGCCCGCTCATACGCCCACTTCTTTCCGGGTACCCGCGTCGACGGGGTGGAGATCGACGGTGAGCTGACCGATGTGGGCAAGGAAAAGTTCGATCTCGCCGGGCCCAACCTCCACCTGCATACCGCCGACGCGCGGCCGTTCCTGCGGGCTTCGGACCGCCGCTGGGACGCGATTCTGATCGACGCCTACCGGCAGCCCTACATCCCCTTCTACCTGGTCACCGAAGAGTTCTTCGAACTGGCGCGGGACCGCCTCAACCCCGGTGGGGTCGTGATGGTCAACGTTGGCCACCCCGAGGGCAACGACGACCTGGAGAAGACCCTCGCGGCGACCATGAGGACTGCCTTCAGCACCGTCCTGAGGGACCCGAGCCAGGCGGAGACGACCGTGCTCCTGGGCGCAAACTCGCCGGCCTCGGGGGCGGCCATCGACCGTGCGGCGGCCGCCGGCGCGATCCCGCGGGAGCTGGTGCCGACCGCCCGCAGGACCGCGGCCCGCCTGGCGCCCGCACTGACCGGCGGGGAGGTCTACACCGACGACCGGGCTCCGGTCGAGTGGTTGATCGACGAGTCGATCCTCTCGGTGGCCGCCGAGGGCAACCGCTGAGCGCCCGGACGGCGGCTAGCCTTCGCCCGCGATGGTCGTCGTCTTCGGCAGCTACACCGCCCCCCTCGAGGAGGTCGACGCCCACCGGGAGGTCCACCTGGGGTTCGTTCGGGGGCTGATGGACGAGAGGCGGCTGCTCGCCGCCGGGCGCCGCGAGCCGGCCGAGGGATCGGTCCTGCTCTTCGCCGGGGACGACGCGCAGGACGCGCTGGCCCTCCTCGTCGAGGATCCCTACGCGCTGGCCGGGGTCGTCGAGTACGAGGCGGTTGCGGTCTTCAACCCCGGCGCCGTCGCCGCCGGCCTCGAGGGCCTGCAGGGCTGAACGCCTCGCCAGCTGGAGGCCGCCGGGCTCAGGAGAACTCGACGAGCAGCGGCGCGTGGTCGCTGGGCTTTGTGCCCTTTCGAAAGTCGCGATCAATGCCGCAGGCCTTGATGTCGCCGGCCAGCGACCCGGAGGCCAGCAGCAGGTCGATCCGCAGCCCCATGCCGCGATGGAAGCTGCCGCCGCGGTAGTCCCACCACGTGAATCCCTGCTCCTCGGGGTGCAGGGCGCGGAAGCAGTCGACCAGGCCGCCGGCCTCCTCGACCGCGGCGAGCCGTTCGCGCTCGTCGCTGGTGACGTGGGTGGAGCCCTCCCACTCGGCCGGGTCCCAGACGTCCAGGTCGGCCGGCGCGACGTTGAAGTCGCCACCTACCACCAGCCGCTCGCCCTTCAGCCCGCCCACCCGCGAGGCGAGCGCCTCCAGGAACTGGAGCTTTTCGCCGAACGGCTCGCTGCCCACCTCGCGCCCGTTGACCACGTAGACGCTGGCCACTCGCAGCGATACCGCCTCGACCTGCGCCTCGATCCAGCGGGCCTGCTCGGCCCGCGCCTCGCCGGGCAGTCCCGACTGCACCTCCTCCAGGCCGTGTCCCTTCGGCGCGAGCACCGCCACCCCGGCCCATCGCCCGCCGCTGTGGTGGACGGACTCGTAGCCGGCGTCAAGCAGCTCCTCAGCGGGAAACTGCTCGGGGGAGCACTTGGTCTCCTGGAGCAGCAGGGCGTCGGGAGAGTGCAGCTCGAGGAATTCGAGGACGCGGTGCATCCTCGCCCGCAGCGAGTTGACGTTCCAGGTGACGACCTTCACTTGCCCTGCCACTTTGGCGGGCGCTTCTCCGCGAAGGCCCTGACGCCCTCCAGCATGTCTTCGGAGGCAAAGCACTCCTCGCGCAGGGCGATCAGCTCCGCCTCGGTCGCTTCGTCGAGGCCTCCCTCGGCGGCCAGGAGCTCGCGAATCACGCGTTTGTTTCCGCGGACGCTCAGCGGCGCGTTGCCGGCCAGCTCGGCAGACCACTCGAGCGCCGCCTGCCCGAGGCGGGCGTGCTCGCAGATCTCGTTGACCAGGCCCCAGGCCAGGGCGGTGGGCGCGTCGATCCGGCGGCCGACGAGGAAGAGCTCGCGGGTGCGGGGCGCGCCTACTGCGTCGATGAAGCGGCGGATCCCTGTGTGCGAGTAGACCAGCCCCAGCTTCGCCGGGGGCATCCCGAAGCTGACGTCGTCGGAGGCGACCCGCAGGTCGCAGGCGAGGGCCAGCTCGAGCCCGCCGCCGATCGCCGGGCCGTTGATCTCGCAGACGGTGGGGATGTCGGTGGCGTCCAGGGCCTCGAGGGCGCTGGTGAACGGGTGGGCAACCAGCTTCTCGGCCTCCACGGCAAAGACGTCGTCGGGGATGTCACCGATGTCGTAGCCCGAGGAGAACCAGCGCCCCTCTCCGGTCAGCAGGATGCAGTCGGCCTGCGCGCCGGAGACCGCCTCGGCGATGCCGTCGAGGATCGCGTGGTCGAGGGCTCCCCGCTTGGCCTCGTGGGCGAATCGGAGGCGCAGGACTCCCTCGGCGGGCCGGTCGCTGCTCAGGGTGCCGGGCACGGCGTGAGAAGATACCCGGCCGATGGCCGCAGGCGCACCCGCAGTGCTCATAACCGCCCTGAACGAGGGGGACCGGATCGCCTCCACGGTGGCCGCCGTACTGGGCCGCTGGCCGGGCGCCACCGTCGTCGTGGCCGACGACGGGTCGACCGACGACACCGCTGAGGTTGCCCGCGCCGCCGGGGCCGAAGTGGTCAGCGCGGGGCGTGACATCGGCAAGGGCGGGGCGGCCAGCCTGGGCGCCGCCCGGCTCCTCGAACAGGACCCCGGGATGGTCCTGCTCTGTGACGCCGACCTGGGGGAGAGTGCCGCGCGCCTGGAGCGCCTCGTCGACGCGGTGGCGCAGGGCGAGGGGAACCTCGCGGTGGCGGTGTTCGCCCGGCGGGTGGGCGGAGGCTTCGGCTTCGCCGTCGGATTCGCTCACTGGGCGATCGGCAACCTAACCGGCCTGGACCTGAAGGCGCCGATCTCCGGGCAGCGGGCGATGGACGGCGAAACCTTCCGGGACGTCGTTCCCTTTGCACCGCGCTTTGGCATGGAGATCGGGATGACCGTCGACGCGTTCCGGGCCGGCCGCCGGGTAGTCGAGGTGGAGGTCGACCTGGAGCACCGGGCGACCGGGCGCAGCCTTTCCGGCTTCCTGCACCGCTTCCGCCAGCTGGCCGACTTCGTCGCCGTCTGGGCTTCGCTTAGGTGGGGGCGCCGGTGATCCTCTCGATCGACCAGGGAACGACCGGCACCACCTGCCTGGTCTTCGACCCCGCCGCCGAGCTGGTCGGCCGCGCCTACCGCGAGTTCGGCCAGCACTTCCCCCAGCCCGGCCGGGTCGAGCACGACGCCGCCGAGATCTGGGAGGTGAGCCGCGCCGTCGCCCTCGAGGCCCTGGCCGATGCCGGCGTCGAGCCCGGGGGGCTGCTGGCCGTGGGAATTACCAACCAGCGGGAGACGATCGTCGCCTGGGACCGGGAGTCCGGGGAGCCGCTGCACCGGGCGCTGGTCTGGCAGGACAGCCGTACGGCCGCCTGGTGCGACGAGCTGAAGGCGGAGGGCTTCGAGCCGATGGTCCGGGAGCGCACCGGCCTGGTGCTCGACCCGTACTTCTCGGCCAGCAAGGCGGGGTGGCTGCTCCAGAACGTCGAGGGCCTCGCCGAAAGCGTCAGGTCGGGCCGCGCGCTGCTGGGCACGATCGACTCGTGGCTGGCCTTCAAGCTGACCGGCGAGCACGTGACCGACCCCTCCAACGCCTCGCGGACGATGCTCTTCGACATCCGCGAGCTGGAGTGGTCGCCCGAGCTCTGCGAGCTGTTTGGCGTGCCGGTCGGGGGCCTGCCCGAGGTGCGTCCATCGATCGGCGAGTTTGGGCGTCTCGCCGGTGACGCGCTGCCCGGCTTCGACGGGACGCCGCTGACCGGTATGGCCGGCGACCAGCAGGCCGCGCTGTACGGGCAGGCCGCCCTCGAGCCTGGGCAGGGGAAGAACACCTACGGCACCGGCTCATTCGTCCTGGTCAACACCGGTACGGCCCTGCCCGAACCGGTGCCGGGGCTCCTGTCGACCATCGCCTGGGGGATCGGCGGCCGGACGGTCTACGCGCTGGAGGCCCCGATCTTCGTGACCGGAGCGGCCGTCCAGTGGCTTCGCGACGGGCTGGGGATCGTGGGGTCGGCGGCCGAGACCGAGGCCCTCGCCGCGTCAATCGAAGGCAACGGTGGGGTCTATTTCGTTCCCGCCCTGGCCGGGCTCGGCTCGCCCTGGTGGGACCCGTGGGCGCGGGGGACGATCGTCGGGCTCACCCGTGGCAGCGGCCGCGCCCAGCTGGCCCGCGCCGCGCTGGAGGCGATCGCCTACCAGGGGGTCGACGCGGTCCGGGCGATCGAGGAGGCATCCGCGGTCACGCTGCCCGAGCTGCGCGCCGACGGTGGCGCCACCGCCAACGGTTGGCTGATGCAGTTCCAGGCCGACGTGCTCGGGGTGCCGGTCGTCGTGCCCGAGGTGGCCGAGACGACTGCCCTGGGGGCGGCGATGATGGCCGCGGTAGGAGCCGGCCTGGCCACCGAGGACCGGGTGCCCGGGCTCTGGCGCGAGAGGGCCCGCTACGAGCCGGCAATGGGGGAGGACGAGAGGCTCTCGCTGATGGATGAATGGCACCGCGCCGTAGAGCGCTCGCGCGGCTGGGCGGTGGAGTAACCCGGGCCGTGCGCCGGGGTGTATTGCGAAATGTCAGAGCAGGTATCGACATCACGGCCGCGTGAGGAGCTGGCGCCGATGAGGGAGCAGAACTACAAGGACCCGCGTCCGGCTGAGTTCTTCGACCGCTACTACGAGTGGCCGATGACCCATCGGCCCGGGTGGGTCTACGACGCCGCCCGGCTGATCATGTGCCTCTACGTCTGGATCCTCTTCCGCGCCCGCTCGCGCCGTGCCGAGCTCGTTCCCACCAGCGGGCCGGTGATCTTCGCGCCCAACCACTTCTCCAATATCGACCACTTCTTCGTTGGGGCCTTCACCCGCC
This sequence comes from Solirubrobacteraceae bacterium, assembly GCA_032119675.1. GTDB lineage: Bacteria > Actinomycetota > Thermoleophilia > Solirubrobacterales > Solirubrobacteraceae > F1-60-MAGs163. Next base: position 22,301 of record JAUMBN010000199.1, read on the forward strand.
GCAAGCTCCAGTTCATGGCCAAGTCCCAGCTCTACAAGGGGCCGATGCGCTACGTCTACCGCAACGGCGGCGTCTTCCCCGTCAGGAGGGGCCACAAGGACGAGCGGGCCTTTGAGGTGGCACACGCGATCCTCGGCCGCGGCGGCACCATCTGCATGTACTGCGAGGGAGGCCGTTCGCGCTCGGGGCGCATCTCCGAGACGGCCAAGCCCGGGATCGGCCGGATGGCCCTGGAGAGCGGGGCGACGATCCAGCCGGTGGCGATTCACGGCTCGGAGAAGGTCCGCAACTGGAGGCGCCTCCAGCTCCCCTCGGTTCGCGTGCTCTACGGGGAGCCGATCCGCTTCGAGCAGGTCGTCGACCCGTCCCGCGAGCAGCAGCAGGCCGCCGCCGACGAGATCTTCACCGAGATCCGCCGGCTCTACGCGGAGCTGTCGGAGCCCTCGGTGTCCAGCGCCAGCTCGTAGTCGAGCCACTGCGAGCGCTTCGCCCCGACGCGGTCGTAGACCTTCCGGGCGCGCTCGTTGTCGAGGGCGGTCTGCCAACCCAGGCTCAGGGCACCGTGGCTTCGGGCCTGGTCGGCGCAGGCCCTGATCAGCGCCTCGGCCAGCCCGGAGCCGCGGCTCTCCGGGGTCACGTAGAGGTCGTTCATCACCGCCAGGCGGCTCGCGTCGAGCGTCTGCCACGTCCAGAAGACCGTCGCGAACCCGGTCGCGGCCCCGGTCCCGTCGCGTGCGATCAGCTGCACGCCCTCGCGGTCCGGGTCGGCGATCAGCGCCCGCGACATTCCGAGCAGGTCGACGTCGGCCGGGGCGACCTCGTAGAAGTCGCAGTAGGCGCGCATCAGCGGGAGAACGTCGTCGAGGTCTCCCTCGCCGACGGTGGTGATCGCGAAGTCGCTCACAGTCCCATCGTCTTGCCGAGGATCTCGCTCATCACCTCGTCGGTTCCGCCGCCGATGGGGCCGAGGCGGGCGTCGCGCGCGGCCCGCTCGACGCCGTACTCGACCATGTAGCCGGCCCCGCCATGAATCTGCAGGCACTCGTCGGCGATCTCGAAGGCGTCGCGCTGGGTCTTCAGCTTGGCCATCGTGACCTCCTGCAGCGCGTCGCGACCGCCCGCGAAGAGCCTCAGCGCGTGGTAGGTGAGGGCGCGCCCGGCCTCGATCGTCGTGGCCATCGCCGCGAACTTGTGGCGGATCGCCTGGAAGCCTGCGATCGGCCGGCCGAAGGCCTCGCGCTCCTTCGCGAACGCGAGGGTGGTGTCAAAGACGTTCTGTGCCGCGGCTACCGCACCGAGCGCCATCGAGAGCCGCTCCCACTGGAAGTTGGCCATGATCAGCTTGAAGCCCTCGCCCTCGGCCCCGAGCAGGTTCTCCTCCGGCACGAAGACGTCATGCATGGAGATCAGCGCCGTGTCGGAGGCGTGCCAGCCCATCTTCTCGAGCTTGGAGGCCTGATAGCCGGGCTGGTCGGTGTCGACGATGACGAACGAGACGCCGCCGTGGCCATCGCCACCGGTGCGGACCGCGGTCACGACGAAATCGGCCCGCACGCCGTTGGTGATGTAGCACTTCTCCCCGTTCAGGATCCAGCCACCGTCGACCTTCTTCGCGCTGGTGCGCAGGGAGGCCACGTCGGAGCCGGCGCCCGGCTCGGTGATACCCAGCGCGGAGATCTTCTCGCCGCGGATCGAGGGCACGACGTAGCGCTGCTTCTGGTCCTCGGTGCCGAACTTCCAGACCGGCGGCGTGGCGATCGTCACGTGGGCCCCGAGGGAGGCGGCCACGCCGCCCGAGCCACAGCGGGCCATCTCCTCGGCCAGGACGGCGCTGTGGAGGCAGTCGCCTCCCTGGCCGCCGTACTCCTCCGGGTACTCGAGCCCGAAGAAGCCGAGCTCGCCCATGCGGGCGAACATCTCGTCCGGCAGCCAGCGGGCCTCCTCCCACTCCTGGGCGTGGGGGCGCAGCTCCCCCTCCACGAACCGGCGCAGCGAGGCGCGCAGCTCCTCATGCTCCTCCGTGAACGGGGGAACGAGCCGGCGCTCGGCCGGCTCGGTGGGGAGCCCCTTGGCGCTCACCGCCGGCTCAGAGGCCGTAGGAGCGGCCGATCACGTCGAGCATGACCTCGTCGGTGCCGGCGCCGATCCGGTTGAGGCGCATGTCGCGCCAGCTGCGCTCGATGCCGTACTCCTTCATGTAGCCGGCACCTCCGTGGATCTGCAGGCACTCGTCGGTCACCTCGCAGGCGACCTGGGCGGAGTAGAGCTTGGCCATCGAGATCTCGCGGACCGGGTACTCGCCGTTGT
>JAUMBN010000200.1:0-1551 GCA_032119675.1 Solirubrobacteraceae bacterium
GCCTGGCAGTCCTACAGCCGGGTCTGGGAGCGGATGGCGGCGGTCTTCCTCACGCTCTACTCGCTGGCCGCCTTCATGATCGTCGGCCTCGGCCTGGGTATCGCCGTGATCTGGTTCTGGGACCGCTTCGCGGCCTGAGCGCCGCCGGGCCGGCGCACATACAATCGGCGCATGGGTTCCGCGGCTCAACGCGCCACCGGGCAGGTCGATCTCGGTTCGCTGGACGCCGTGACCGCCGCCGTGGAGTCCGGTGCCGGGCTGCCCGAGGTGGTCAGGGCGGCAGCCCGGGCGCTGGATGCCAGCGTCGCGGTCAGCGACCGCGGCGGGAGCGTCCTGGCCGTCGCCGCACGCTCGAGCTCCGATGAGGCCACGCTGCTCGCCGACGGCGAGCGGGTGGAGATCCAGGAGCTCCGCGTCGGCGACCAGGAGGTCGGCGTGCTGCGCCTGCGGCCGCGCGCCCAGGTGGACGCCGTTGTCCTGCGCCTCGTCTGTGCGCTGGTGGCCTCTGAGGTCGAGCGGGTGCGCGCCCCGGCGCGAGCGTCGGCCGACGCCGCCGAGGCCTTCTTTGCCGCCCTCCTCTCCGCGGAGTTGTCCGGGAGCAAGGCCGTGGCCGAAGCGGCCGGCGAGGTGGGGGTGGACCTGGCCGAGGGCTCGTCGATGCTGATGGTTCGCGTCCACGCGCATGTAGCCGGCGACGACGGGCGCCGCGCCCGCGCCCTCTCTCTCGTGGACCGCGCGGCGCGTGGTTCGGTGACCGGCGCCCTCTGCGCGCCGACCTCCAGGTCGGGACCTCCGGGCGAGGAGATCGTCGTGCTCCTCCCGGCGGCCGACGAAACCGCGGCGGCAAGGGCCGCCGACTCGGTCCAGGCCGAGCTCGTGGGGGGAATGAGCGGCCACAGCGTCGCCGTCGGGATCAGCCGCCCCTGCACCGATCCGGGCGACCTGGTGCGCGCCGCCGCCGAGGCGACGCTCGCGGTCAACGTGGCCGAGGGTGAGCCCGACCGCCCGCCGCTGGCCTTTGAGCAGACCGGCGCCTACCGGCTACTGCTGCCGGCGATGGCCGATGACCCGCAGGAGCTGCACCGCTTCTACGAGGAGACCGTCCAGGCGCTGGTGGCCTACGACGAGCAGTACGAGACCGACCTGCTCACGACGGTCGAGACATTTCTCGAGGCCGACGGCAACGTCGCCGGTACCGCCCAGCGGCTCTTCACCCACCGCCACACCGTCCGTTACCGCCTGGAGCGGGTGAAGGAGCTCTCCGGCCTGGACGTCGGCTCAAGCGACGGGCGCGAGAAGCTCAGCCTGGGCCTCAAGGCCATGCGTGTGCTGGGGATCTCCCGGCGCGGCGGGCCGGCCACCGAGGCCGGCGCAGGCGGTGGGCGCATCCCTGGCCGGGGCTGACCGGCGGCCTTATCATCGGCTGGGCCGGTGGGGGGTGGTGTAACGGCAGCACGACGGCCTTTGGAGCCGCAGGTCGGGGTTCGAATCCCTGCCCCCCAGTAACCGGCCGGGCCGCGGCCCGGCCGGCGACGGCCGCGTGCGCCCGGC
>JAUMBN010000201.1:0-2752 GCA_032119675.1 Solirubrobacteraceae bacterium
TGAACGCCGGCAACCTCGCCCTGATCGGCTTCGCCCGCATGTGGGGCAACGGCGACGGGCAGATCTTCGCGATCGTCGTCATGGTGGTGGCCGCCTGCGAGGTCGCGATCGGGCTGGGCATCATCGTTGCGCTCTACCGGCGCCGCCTGCCGGTAGACGTAGATGAGCTCAAGGAGCTCCACGGATGAGCGTCGCCACCTCCGGATGGCTCATCCTCGCCCTCCCGCTGGCCGGAACGCTCATCATCGCCCTTGGCGGCAAGTACTGGCACCCGCGGGCGGCGGCGATCATCGGCACGCTGGCCATCGCGATCGCCTTCGTCTTCGCGGTCATCACCCTCATCAACCTGCAGGGGCTGCCCGAGGAGGAGCGGGTCGTCACCTCCTCCCTCTGGGACCTGGTCAACGTCGGCGGGCTGACGATCCAGCTCGGGATCTACGTCGACCCGCTCTCGACCTTCATGGCCCTCGTGGTCACCGGCGTCTCGACGCTGATCCACATCTACTCGGCCGGCTACATGAAGACCGACAAGGGGTACGTGCGCTACTTCGCCTACCTCAACTTCTTCGTCTTCTCGATGCTGCTGCTGGTCCTCGCCGGCAACATGGTCCTGCTGATCGTCGGCTGGGCCTTCGTCGGCGCCGCCTCCTACATGCTGATCTCGTTCTGGTACCGCCGCACGACCGCGACCGCCGCCGGGATCAAGGCCTTCGTCATCAACGTGGTCGGCGACATCGGCCTGGTCCTCGGGACGCTCTTCCTCTTCAAGACGATCGGCGCGCTCGACTACGGCTCCCTCTTCGAGAACGTCCAGGTCGATTTCGAGAAGAATTCGGCCGAGCTGGTGATCGCGATGATCCTGATCCTCATCGGGGCGTTCGCCAAGTCGGCCCAGATACCGCTCCACACCTGGCTGCCCGACGCCATGGAGGGCCCGACGCCGGTCAGCTCGCTGATCCACGCGGCCACGATGGTCACCGCCGGCGTGTACCTGATCGGGCGCCTCTACCCGCTCTTCGAGTGGGCGCCGACCGCGGCCGATATCGGCGCGGTGGTTGGCGCGATCACCCTCCTCGTGGCGGGAACGATCGGGCTGGTGGCGACCGACATCAAGAAGGTCATCGCCTACTCGACGATGTCCCAGATCGGCTACATGATCATGGCCGTCTGCGCCGCGGCCTACGTCGGGGGCTTCTTCCACCTGATGACCCACGCCTTCTTCAAGGCACTCCTCTTCATGGCGGCCGGCTCCCTGATCGGCGCGATGGGCGGCGAGCAGTCGCTCGACAAGATGGGCGGCTGGCGAAAAGCGCTCCCGTTCACCTTCCGGTGCATGCTGATCGGCGGCCTGGCGCTGGCCGCCTTCCCGCTCTTCTCAGGCTTCTTCTCCAAGGACTTCCTCCTCTATGAGATCGCCGAGCGGGGCGGGCTCTACTGGATCCTCTACGCCGTCGGCTACATCGGCGCGATTTTCACCGTCCTCTACACCTTCCGGATCATCTTCCGGCCCTTCTGGGGCAAGCCCTGCGAGCAGGCCGTTTCGCTCGAGGAGGGCCACCAGTGGCATGCCCCGGAGCCGTTCAACCCGGCCAACGGCGAGGTCGAGGACACCGAGGTCGGCTTCCCCGGTCCGCACCACAACTACGCCGAGGAGAGCACCTCGATGAAGGTGCCGATGGCGATCCTTGCCTTCCTGGCGGTGGTCGCCGGCGTCGTCCAGCTCCCGTACGAGATAACCCACGTGCTCGGCAGCTTCCTCGAACCGACATTCGCCGACTCGCTTATCAAGCACACGCAGAACAATGGCCTGGAGACCTTCGGCCTCGTGCTGAGCGTGGCCGTCTCGGTGGTCTTCATCCCGATCGCCTGGATGATCTGGGTGAAGAAGCCGGGCACCTCGGCCCGGCTCCAGCAGCGCTTCAGGGCGTTCTACGAGCTCTTCTCGAACAAGTGGTATTTCGACGAGCTGATCAATGCGCTCGTCGTGCGGCCGATGGTGTGGATGGGCCGCTGGTTCAAGAACACCTTCGAGCGCGTCGTGGTCGACGGGCTCTTCGTGGGGGGGCCCACGAGCCTGGTGAAGGCCGGCTCGGCCGCCGTGCGTTCCCTGCAGACCGGCCTGCTGCGCAGCTACGCCGGCCTGCTCATCCTCGGCGTCGCCGCCGCCCTCCTCTACTTCCTCATCCGGGCGGCCTGAGGTGACGATCCACCTCTCGATATTGCTCTGGCTCCCGGCAGCCGCTGGCGCGCTCGCCCTGTTCCTTCCGGCCCGCCTGGCCCGCTGGACCTGGCTGCTCGGCACGCTGCTGGTGCTCGCCTACTCGGTGGTCCTCCTCTTCGACTACGACCGGGCGGCCGGGGGGCTGCAGTTCGTCACCGACGAGCTCTGGATCCCATCGCTGGGGATCCACTACGCGCTGGCGATCAGCGGCCTGAACCTCGTCCTGCTCGCCACGACGGCCCTGGCCTTCACGGTCGCCGCCGCCTGGTACCTGTGGGACGACAGCGTCGAGAGGCCGGGGCTCTTCGCGCTGCTGATGGGGCTGGCCCAGACGGCGGTGATGGGCGCGTTCATGGCCCAGGACCTCGCCCTCTTCGTCGTCTTCTTCGACCTGATGCTGGTGCCGTTCTACTTCCTGGTGGTGATCTGGGGAGGGCCCGACCGTCGTGCGGCGATCCTCAAGCTCTTCATCTACACGCTCGTCGGCTCGCTGCTGATGCTGGTCGGCGCGATCGTCACAGGCGTCCTGGC
>JAUMBN010000202.1:0-2798 GCA_032119675.1 Solirubrobacteraceae bacterium
GGCATCATCCACTACTGCGTGGCCAACATGCCCGGCGCCGTCCCGATCACCAGCACCTGGGCCCTCACCAACGCCACCATGCCCTACGTCCTCAAGCTCGCCGACCGCGGCGTCGCAGGAGCCCTCGCCGCCGACCCCGGCTTCATGAAGGGCCTCAACGTCGCCGCCGGCCGCCTCACCTACGAGCCCGTCGCCGAGGACCAGGGCATCAGCCACATAAGCCCCGAAGAGGCCCTCGAACTCGTGTCCGCAGCGGCCTGAGCGGCGTCAGACCGGCGCCCGCTGCTACCCTGCGGCGCTGATGCCGACTACCAGCCAGCTGATCCGGAAGGGCCGCAAGCCCAAGCCCAAGAAGCTTGCGACCCCCGGACTCAAGTCCGGCAAGGGCCGCAAGAAGAAGACCGCGGCCCCCCAGCGCCGGGGCGTCTGCACCCGCGTCTACACCACCACCCCCAAGAAGCCGAACTCCGCCCTTCGCAAGGTGGCCCGCGTGCGCATCACCGGCGGCTCCGAAGTCACCGCCTACATCCCCGGAGAGGGCCACAACCTCCAGGAGCACTCGGTCGTCCTCGTCCGCGGCGGCCGCGTCAAGGACCTCCCGGGAGTCCGCTACAAGGTCGTCCGCGGAACCCTCGACGCCTCCGGCGTCAGCGACCGCAAGCAGTCCCGCAGCCAGTACGGCGTGAAGAAGAGCTGACCGCCTGATGCGCCGCAACGCCGCCCAGATCCGGCCCGTCGAGCCGGACCCCGTCTACCGCTCCAAGCTCGTCCAGCAGGTCATCAACAAGATCATGCGCGACGGCAAGAAGGCCACCGCCGAAGCCATCGTCTACGACGCCCTCGCCATCCTCGGCGAGAAGTCCGGCGGCGACCCCGTCGAAGAGCTTGAGAAGTCGGTCGTAGCCCTTACTCCGTCCCTCGAAGTGCGCTCCCGCCGTGTCGGCGGCGCCACCTACCAGGTCCCCGTCGAGGTCCAGTCGCGCCGCGCCCGCACCCTCGCCGTCCGCTGGCTCGTCGAATTCGCCCGCGAGCGCCGCGAAAAGACCATGGCCCAGCGCCTCGCCGCCGAGCTCATCGAGGCCCAGACCCAGCAGGGCGGCGCCTGGAAGCGCAAGGACGACATCTTCCGGATGGCGCAGGCCAACAAGGCCTTCGCCCACTACCGCTGGTAGTCGGCGGCGTTGAGCCGCCAGCGCCGGCGTCATCGGTCGCTCGCATAGCCTCCGGCTATGCGTCGCTTCCTGCTTCCTTGGCGCTGACGCCTCACCTGCCGCCTCCGCTCTGAACCTCGGCGGGTCCCGCCTCCGCGTTCTGGCGGTATGCGCGTCGCTCCCTGGTTCCCTGGCCCTGACGAAAGCCGCCCCGCCGACGGTGGTGGTCAGCCCTCGTAGCTGCGCAGGGCGAGGAGGCCTCCGGTGAGCAGGAGGAGGACTCCGGCGAGGATCGCGATGTAGAAACCGGGGCCGGCGGAGGCCGTTCCCTGGGCCAGGGAGCCGGGAATGAGGCCGGTCGCGCCGATGTCGGGAGCGTCGCCGGCTACGACGACGGCGAGCGTGACCAGGCCGGTGGCGGCGATCGTGAACGCCCCGGCGAGCCTCCCGCGGGCGGCAAGCACCGCCCCGGCCACCGCCAGCGCCGCCAGGATCGGGAGCAGCGGGCCGTGGAGCTCCCATCCGCTGCGCGCCAGCCCGGAAACCGCCTCGCCGCGCACGCTTACCTCCAGCACGGGCATGAAGGTGGCCACCAGGAGGAGGAGTGCTGCGAGCCCCGTGGCGCCCAGCGAAACCGGCCCCGCACGGAGGCCTTCAGGCCCGGCGCCATCCCCTGAGACCCTGCTATTCTCGCGACTCGCCCGGTGCTCGCTGTCAGTCATTGGCAGAGGGTCCCGGCGAGAAGGCTGCCAAAGGATGGAATCACCGGACAGATAGCGCGGCAACGAGAGCTCTCGGCTGTGCCTACGGGTCCGGGTGGCCCGTTTTTTCTGCCCTCGTAACCGTCACCACCAAGAAAGACCATGGCTCGTTCATTCCCCCTCGAAAAAACCCGCAACATCGGCATCATGGCGCACATCGACGCTGGCAAGACCACGACGACCGAGCGGATCCTCTATTACACCGGCCGCACCTACAAGATCGGCGAGGTCCACGAGGGCGCGGCGACGATGGACTGGATGGAGCAGGAGCAGGAGCGCGGCATCACCATCACTTCCGCCGCCACGACCTGCGAGTGGGACGGCTACCGCATCAACATCATCGACACGCCCGGCCACGTCGACTTCACCGTCGAGGTCGAGCGCTCGCTGCGCGTCCTTGACGGTGCGGTAGCGGTCTTCGACTCGGTCGCCGGCGTCGAGCCGCAGTCCGAGACCGTCTGGCGCCAGGCCGACAAGTACTCGGTCCCGCGCATCGCCTACATCAACAAGATGGATCGCACCGGCGCCGACTTCGACATGGGCATTCGCACCATGGTCGACCGCCTCGGCGCAAATGCCGTGCCGATTCAGCTCCCGATCGGCTCCGAGGGCGACTTCGCCGGGATCGTCGACCTGGTGACCATGAAGGCGATCACCTACTCCGACGACATGGGCACCGAGCAGATCGAGGGCGAGATCCCGGCCGACATGGCCGACGCCGCTGCCGCCGGCCGTGAGCGGCTCCTCGACGAGGTCTCCAACTACGACGACGCGGTCATGGAGCTCATGCTCGAGGACGCCGAGATTCCCGTCGAGGTCCTCAAGTCGGCCATCCGCAAGGCGACGCTCGAGATCAAGCTGACCCCGGTCCTGGCGGGCTCGTCCT
>JAUMBN010000203.1:0-11351 GCA_032119675.1 Solirubrobacteraceae bacterium
CCGGGTGGCTGTCCGGAGGTGGGTCGAGCCGCAGCGAACTCAGGCTGCCTCCCGACTCCACCGCAACCACCGTGGCACGGGTCGAGGTGTCGAACGCTACGAGGGTCATCCTTTCCCCCTGTTCGTGACGAGGATCCGGCGCTGGTCCTGGCCGGCGTGCTCGATCTCCACAACCCAGGCCGGCTCCCACAGGGTTCCCGCGGGCGCCTCGCTGGCCCATTCGACAAACGTGATCCGCTCGGGCGACACCTCTTCGGCGAAGAGCGCCGGGTCTTCTTCCCCGCCCCCGATCCTCTGGAAATCGAGGTGGGACACCGGCAGGCGCCCACCCTCATATCGCTGAGCCAGTGTGAAGCTGGGGCTGGTAACCGGTGAGCTCACGCCCAGGGCCCGGCACGCCGCCCTGACGAAGGTCGTCTTCCCTGTGCCCACCTCGCCGGCAAGGAACACAACGTCTCCCGGGGCCAGGAAACCTGCCAGCTCCTCAGCGAGGGTGGCGGTCTCCTCGGGTCCCGCCGTCAGGTGAGAGTCAGCGGCGCTCACCGGGGAGCCGGCGCAGAGCGAGGCCGCCGGCCAGCAACATCAGTCCGGCCCCGGCAAGCAGCGGCAGCTCGGCGCCGGTACGCGACAGCTCCGACGGAAGCCCGTCGACGTCGGCTTCCGCCGACCCGGCGACGCCGGCCTCACCGGCACCCACGGCGTTGCCGGCTGACCCCTGGCTATTACCGCTCCCTGAACCCGATCCCCCGCCCGTGAGGCCACTCAGGGGATCCACGTACTGTTCGTCCCCGGCGCTCTGAGCGACCGCGACACCGGGAGCCAGGGCCAGCACGGCGATTACCGGGATGATGGCGAGCAGGCGGCGCACCCCCCAAGCGTAGTGAACGAAAGCCGCCAGGGCGAAGGTTTGGGGCCCGCGCTCCGCTAGCGTCGCGCCCCGTGACGAGAAAGCCCGAGACCCCCGGAGGCCCCTCGCGGCTCGACCGGGCCAGGGAGTCGGACACCGTAAGGGCCGCCGGTGTTGCCTCGGCCCAGCTGATCGCCAACGTCCTCGCGCTTTTCACGACCATTGCGCTCGCCCGCGCCCTCGGTACCGCCGACTACGGCGAGCTGGCACGGATGGTCTCCGTAGTGACGATCCTCATCGTCCCTGCGACAGCGCTCCAGGTTGCCGCCGCAAGGGACACGACACTCGGCCGGCTTGGCCGCGGGGGGCAGGCCGCCGCCTCCCTGAACCACTGGGTCATCCGTGTCCTCTTCCTCACCGCCGCGACCTTCCTGGTGTGCGCACTGCTGCGCAACCAGATTGCTTCGCTGCTGCAGGTCTCCCAGCCGTGGGGGGCAGCGCTCGTTATTCCCTCCGGCGTCTTCTGGATCGCACTGGCGCTGCAGCGCGGCGTCCTCCTCGGTGTCGGTGGCTACCGGAGTGTCGGCGTGAGCCTGGTGGCCGAGCAGGGCTTTCGCCTGCTCTTCGGGCTCATCGCCGCGCTGGCCGGGGCCGGCGTCGGAACCATCTTCTTCTGCTCGGTTCCCCTGGCCACCGTGCCCGCGATCCTCCTTACCGGCTACCTGGCCAGGCGCAAGCTGGGCAACTCGGACCATGAGCCCGCCCGAAGCAGGCTTCGCGAACTGGCGGTGCGCAACCCCGTGCCGATGGCCGGCCTCACGCTCTTTGCCATCCTCCAGAACGCGGACGTGATCGCGGTGGGCCATTACTTCAGCTCGGACCTCTCCGGGGCCTATGCCCAGGCCGCAGTTGCGGCCAAGGGGGTCATCTGGGTTGCCGTCGGCCTTGGTCTCTATCTCCTGCCGGAGGCGGCGAGGCAGGCATCTCTCGGAGTCGACGCACGAGCACTGCTCGGCAAGACATCCGGCCTCCTCGCGCTGATCGCAGTTCCGGTGCTGGCCGCCTTCTTCCTGGTTCCGGGCACCATCCTCGACCTGGTGTTCGGCGACAAGGCGGCGCTGGCTGAGAGCGCCCTCCCCTGGCTGGCGACGGCCATGACCTTCCTTGCCGCCGGATACCTGGCGATCCAGTTCCTGCTCGCCCTCGGCCGCAGGAGCTTCCTGGCAGCGCTCGCCCTCGCCGCCGTTGCCGTCCCGGCGGTGGTTGCCCTCAGGGACACGAGCCTCGAGTCGGTCGCCCTCGGCCTCCTCGTCCTCGACGGTCTCCTGGCATGCGCGCTCTTCGCGGCAGCGCTCATGGGCAAGGTCGACCGCAACCGCGCGATCGACGCCGACGAGGCCGAGGCGCTGGCGGTAGCCGAAGCGAGCGCGACCGCCGAAGCCGCGATTCCCTAGGAGGCGCTACCGGCAGGCCTGGCCCCCCGGCGGGCCGAAAGCCGCGCGGCCCAGCGCCGGCCGAGGGCGATTCCCGGGGCCTCGATCAGCCGGTAGCTGATCGCCGCCGCGACCACAGAGCAGGCAAAGGACGCGGCCGCCACTGCGACCCACCCGAGCTCGTGGAGCCAGCCGACCCGGTCGAGCGTGATGATGAACGCCAGGTGGTAGAGGTAGAAGGAGTATGAGACGAGCCCGAGCAGGAGGAGTGGGCGCCATCCCAGTGCCCTTCTCGTCCAGCCGCCCATGGAGGCCCCAAAGACCGCGGGTGCGAGCACGCAGACCCCGATCAGCCCCTTGACGACGTGCCTGAAGATGCCCGCGTCAGACCAGCTCTCCCCGAGTCCAACCGGCCCGATCCGCAGGCCCAGGAGCGCGTACAGGCCCAGGCCGATCAGCACCCACGCCCACGGCCGGGACCGAAAGGCCGCGAAAGGCTGGGGAAGCTTCATTCCAGCGGAGGCGGCTGCGCTGATCACGGCCAGGGCCATGCCCAGCGCAAACTGGTCGGCGAAAGCCGGAAGCGAGATCTGTGCCGCCAGGTAGCCGCGGTCCCCGGGCGTGAAGGCCGGCGCGACGAGGAGCTGCCAGAGGAACGAGAAAGCGAAGAGCCCCGCAAGGACGATCAGCTCCCAGCGCACGAGCTCCCCGCGGCTGCGCGCCGGCAGCCGCCGCGCGCCGATAGCCCAGAAGACGAGGGCGGCGTAGAAGGTGACCTCGATGCAGAGCGTCCACGCCTGCCCAATACCTCCGATAACCGTGTTCAGGTCGTAGATCTGCAGGAAGCCGAAGTAGGTGACGATCCCGCTCGGGGTGAAGACCTCGGCCTCGATCCCAAGCATCACCGTGACAATCGGCAGCGCGACCCAGTAGGCGGGCACGATCCTCATCACGCGGCGGGCGGCGTAGGGAGCGGTCGCCGGCCGGCTCAGCCTGTCGAGGCGCGCCGCGACAAACGGGCGGTACAGCAGGAACCCGGAGACGACGAAGAAGATCGGGACCCCGACGTTGAGGTTTCCCAGGTAGCGCGAGAGCGCGTCCTCTCTCAGCAGCCCGAGATGGAAGGCGACGTGAAAGAAGAAGATCGTCAGAGCGGCGATCGCCCGAACCCCGTCGACCAGGGGAAACCTGGCGTGGCTTGCGACGACCGGGCGCGGCTCGGGGCTCACGGCCCCCACCCCCCGGGCGGCTCGGGGACCTCCCAGACCCTCGCGCAGCCAAACTTCCGGGGGGGACCGGTTACGACCCCCGCAAGGTCCGCGTCGAGAGGCTGCGGGAAGCGACAGCTGGCGAAGATGAAGCGGGCGCCCGAAGCCGCCACGAGCGGCCCTGCCTCCGCAGGCTCGAGCTCGCCGGCGACGAGAGCGTCGGCGCCAAGGGCCCTGAGCCCCTGGTCGGGCGTCCAGGACCCCGCCCCCGTCCACACCTCGCGGCCGGTGTAGGCAGGGATGTATGAGCCATCGATGTTGGAGGCGAGGATCCCGCCCGGCCCGGGCTCGGCCTCCATCCACCGCAGGGCATCCCGGTCGCCGGGCTCCAGGAAGAAGGCCTGCCGCCCGGCATTCACCGCGCCCCTGAGCTCGTCGGCCCGGTAGAGGGTTCCCGGCACCGCCAGGACGAAGACCACTGCCGCCGCCCCCCACAGAGGCAGCGGCCTCTCTCCCAGCCATCCGCGCACCGCGAGCACCGACAGGACGGCCAGAGGCAGCGCAAGGCCCTGGAAGGCGTGGAAGGGGAATGTCCCGAACGGCAGGTAGAAGACCGCCAGCCCGGCGAGCGGCCAGACGCGAAGCATCCAGTCACCAAGGTTCTGGGGCCTCTGCCGGTAGGCGAAGAGCGCCGGGAGCGCCAGCGGCGCGATGCCCACAAGCGTCACCCACAGCGGCCAGCGCCCGAAGCTGTTGACCTCTCCCGCGAGCCTCCAGGACGGGTCGAGCTTCGAAAGGGCCCAGTAGTAGATGAGGGGTAGCGCCGTGGCCAGTGCGACAACCGTGACCTGAGCTGCCGCCCGCCAGACCTCCTCGCGACGGTCCGGGCGGACGAGGACGAAGAGCGGTACGGCGACGCAGAGGATGATCAGGTAGGTCGCGCCCTGCCACGGCTGGAGCCAGGAGACGACGAGACCGATCCCCGCGGCCGCGATCAGGAAGCGTGTTCCCGAGCCCCGGCGGGCCCGTTCGAAGGCGAGCAGACCCAGCGGCATCAGCCCGACCCCTATTGCGGTGAACAGGTAGCCCCAGAGGTAGGTGCCGGTCCAGAGCTCCCCCCCGACGAAGTCGAGGTCGAACTTGACCTCCGAGGCGGGGTCGACGCTCCACCCGACCGCCGCGGCGACCGGCGTGGCGAAGAACAGGGCCAGGATGACCGCCGTTCGCCGGTCCCGCTCGCCCGCCAGGAAGCGGCCCGCAAAGTAGAAGGAGCCGAAGAAGAGGGCGGCGACCGCCACCGGCTTCCAGAGCTGGTAGGCCAGGACTACGCCTGCGCCGGCCCGGTAGGCGAGGCCCGAGATGAGCAGCCCGGGATGCACGAAGCTGTGTGGCCCCGGAGCCAGGTCGTAAAGGTTGGCCGCCGCCCCGTACTCACCGCTCTGGCGAAGCCAGTTGACGTACTGCATCGGGTCGGTCACGAGGTAGCCGTCGGCGCCGGTGATAACGCCCCCCTGCACGATCGTCCGGACGACGAGCCCGGTGAGGGGCGCAACGGCAAGCAGGAACAGGGCCGCGAGGACGACCCAGTCCCATCCGCGCATCCGCGGGCGCCCCGGCGGAGCCTCGGGTGCCGCCGAGGCAATCACTGCGAGCCTCCCGGTGACCTGCCTCGCTCGGCCTCCCGCCTTATCTGCCCCCGGGCGTGGACGAGTTCGGTCATGACCGGGACGAAGACGCGAGCCATGTCGAGCCGCGAGCCCTCCCTGTCGCTCCAGGTGATGCCGGTCTCGCAGACCCGGTAACCGAGGGCGCGGGCCAGGCCGATCGCCTCGGCGTCGTAAGTCCACCCATCGAGCGTGATGCGGGAGAAGACGTCCTGCGCGGCATCGCCCCGCCAGAGCTTGAAGCCGCAAAAGAGGTCACGCGTCGGCTCCCACAGGATCGCGCGGCAGCACTGCTGGAAACCCCGCCCGACGACGCGACGGCTCAGCGGCTGGCGCACCCCGAGCGCGGCCCCCGGCGCCAGGCGCGACCCGACGACGAGGTCGTTGCCCCGCAGGAGCGCAAACATCTTCGGCAGGGAGGGGAGAGACGGCGCGCAGTCGGCGTCGCAGTGCAGCCGCGCGCTGCCGCTCGCCTCAAGCATCCCCCTGCGCACCGAATATCCCTTGCCCCGGTTGGAATCGTTGACCAGCAGCCGGATCCGGGGATCGGCAAGGAAGGGCTCGACGCGCTCGCGGGTGGCGTCGGTGCTCGCATTATCGACGACAATCAGCTCCCAGGGCCCGCCTGCGCTCTCCAGCCATTGCGAGACGGCCGAGACCGTCCCGGCTATCGCCTTCTCCTCGTTGTAGGCCGGCACGACCACCGACGTGCTCAGCTCGGGCACAGGCCGGGAGCCTACCGGCGCAATCACCGCTGTCGGGTGGCACGCCGGCGCCCGTTACGCTGTGCGACCGATGTCTTCCCCCGTTGCCTGCGGGATCTGCAGCGGCGCCCTGGAGTTGCGGTACGCGGGCGCGGCCGGTCCGCCCCAGCCTGGTGATTTTGCGCCGAGCTGCCATCGCCCGCGGGCGTGGAGCGATCTCTACCGGTGCCGGGAGTGCGGGACGGTCCAGCAGCCTTCCCTCCCGGAGGGCGAGGGGCTCGCCGACCTGTACCGGGAGATGGGCGACTCGGACTACCTGGCCGAGGAGCGCGGTCGCCGCGCGACCGCGAACTGGATCCTCGACCTCGTGGAGCGGCGCCGCTCCCCGGGCCGGATGCTGGAGATCGGCTGCGGCCACGGCCTGCTGCTCGACGAAGCGCGGCGCCGGGGCTGGGATGTGACCGGTCTCGAGCTCTCGGAGCACTCTGCGGCCTGGGCCAGGGAGAGCTACGGCCTCGACGTCCGCGAGCAGACGCTCGAGTCACTGGACCCGAGGGAGCAGGGCAGCTGGGACGCAGTGCTGATGATCGACGTCCTTGAGCACCTGGAGGACCCGGCCGGGGCCCTGGCCCGCTGCCGTTCGCTGCTGGCTCCCGACGGGGTGCTCTGCGTGGTGACCCCGGATCCCTCGTCGGCGACCGCCCGGGTGGCCGGCCCGCGCTGGTGGGGCTACCTGCCGGCCCACACCTTCCTGGTCCCCCGGCAGACCCTTCGCGAGCTGTTGGTCTCCGAGGGCCTGACCCTCACCGACGACGTCTCCTTCGTGCGCACCTTCTCTGCCCGCTACTGGGTCGATGGCTTTGCCGGAATTGCCGGCCCGGCCTCGCAGGCGATCCGCGAGGCCGCAGGGCGCATCCCGCCCGAACGCTCGCTCTCGCTCTCGCTCGGTGACGAGCGCGTGATGCTCGCCGTCAACACCCAGGTCCGGGAGCCCGAGCAGGCCCTGGCCAGCGACCGGGGCGGCGAGAGCTCGGTTCATGTCGTACTGCCCGCCTACCACGCGGCGTCGACCATCGGGCGCGTCGCAGCCGACCTGCCGGTCGCATCCTTCGACCGGGCGCTGCTCGTCGACGACGCCAGCACCGACGAGACCGCCGAAGTGGCGCTCCAGGAAGGCTTCGAGGTGCTCGTCCACCCCGCAAACCGCGGCTACGGCGCAAACCAGAAGAGCTGCTACACCCGCGCGATCCTCGACGGAGCCGACGTGGTGGTGATGGTCCATGCCGACCACCAGTACGACGCCGCCCTGGTGACCGAGATGGTTCGGCCCATCATCGAGGGGCGCGCCGACGCGGTAATGGGGTCGCGCCTGCTCGAGGACCGCGCCATCGCCGGGGGCATGCCCCGCTGGAAGTGGGTCGGCAACCGGTTCCTGACCTCGATCGAGAACCTCGCCTTCAACAAGGACTTCTCGGAGTACCACACCGGCTACCGCGCCTATTCGACCGACTTCCTGAGGACAATCCCCTACCTGCGCAACAGCGACGGGTTCGTCTTCGACCAGGAGATCTTCGCCCAGCTCGTCGACCGCGGAGCCCGGGTCGTCGAGATTCCGATCCCCACGCGCTACTTCCTCGAGGCGTCCAGCGTCAGCTTCCGCGCCTCCGTCCGCTACGGCCTGGAGACCCTCGGCGTCCTTGCCCGCTACCGCATCGACGAGCGCCGCCGGCGCTGGCCTCTGCTTCGGCGTCCGGTCTCCGGACCCCAGAACGCGCGCTCGAGCACCACCAGGGTCGGCTGAGACCCTTGTCCCGGGTCCTCGTCGTCTCCGCCGAACCCCTCGGCGAACTCATGGCCGGCCCGGCCATCCGGGCCTTCGAGCTCGCAGGGGCGCTGGGCGCCGAAAACGAGGTTTCGGTTGCCGCACCGGGCCTGGCCTCCGCGGCCGTCGAAGGCCCGGTGACGGCCATCGACGCCGGCTTCGAGGACTACGAGGCGCTCGACGCGGCGATCCGGTCAGCCGAGATCGTGGTCGCCCAGGCGCTCCCAACCCGGCTGCTCGCCCGACTGCCCCAGTCAGGAACCCGGCTCGTCGCCGACCTGTACAACCCGACGGTCTTCGAGGTCCTGGAGGCCGGGCGTGACAAGCCGCCCAGGGCCCGCGAACGCCAGCAGCGGTCGGTCACCCGGTCGGCGGGCGCAATGCTCGCGGCCGCCTCCCGGGTGATGTGCGCCAGCGAGAGCCAGCGGGACCTCTGGCTGGGAATGCTTGCCGCCCTGGACCGGATACCCCTCGAGGCCTACGACCGTGACCCGAGCATGCGAGCGTTCATCGACGTGGTGCCGTTCGGCGTTCCCGGCGAGCCCCCGCCGGCCCCGGCCGGCGACCCGATCCGGGAGCTGTTCCCGTCGATCGCCCCCGACGACACGGTTCTCCTCTGGGGCGGCGGGGTCTGGAACTGGCTTGACGCGCAAACGGCAATCGACGCGGTGCTGGAGGTCGACGCACGCAGGGACGGGCGCCCGCCGGTCCACCTCGTCTTCATGGGAGTCGGCCGGCCCGGAGACTCGGAGCTGGACGCGATGCGGGCCACCGGAGCGATGCTCGAGCACCTGCGCGCCACCGGCCAGGAAGGCCGAAGGATCCACGTTAACCGCGGTTGGGTTCCCTACCGCGAGCGCGGCGACTGGCTGGCCGCCGCCGACGCCGCCCTGAGCGCCCACCGCGACCACCTGGAGAGTCGGTTCGCCTACCGGACCCGGATGCTGGACGCCATCTGGGCAGGGCTTCCGACCGTGGCGACACGGGGGGACGAACTTGCCGCCAGCGTGGAGCGCGAAGCGACCGGCACGGTGGCCGAGCCGGGCAGCCGCGAGAGCCTCGCCGAGGCGATCGAGCGGCTCGTCGACGACCCGGCCGCACTTGAGGCGGCCCGCGGGAATGCATCGGCTCTCGCCGACCAGCTCAGCTGGCAGCGATGCGCGGAGCCACTCCTGCGGTGGTGCCGCGAGCCGGCCGCCGGGCTCCCACCCGACCGTGGTCTCCTGCGCCGCCTCACCCTGAGCCAGTACCCCGGAATAGTCGCCGAGACGGCACAGACCGACGGCCTGAGAGGGGCAGCCGGCCGCGTGGGACGAAACCTTCGACGGGCCCTCGGCTCCCGCTGACGGGCACCCGCCCTAAGGTTCCGGACGATGGAGTCAGAGGCCACAGTGATGGGCCGGAACGGGCCCGCAGATCGCCCTCACCGGACCTTCCTTGGACTCGACCGCGTCGAGCTGCTCTGCCTGCTGACGCTCGTCATGCTCGCGATAGCGCCGCTCGTCGCCGTCGCGACCAAGGGCCGGGACCTCTCCGGAGCCGACGGCTTCCTGGCCACCGACCAGATGCAGTACCTGGCCTGGATCCGGGAGAGCGCCGACCACTTCCTGATCGGCAATCCGTGGGACCTGGCGACCGGGGAGCGCCGGTTCTTTCACCCGATGTTCGTCATCAGCGGTGCACTGAACAGCCTCCTCGGCCTTTCCATTCCCCTCAGCTACCTGATCTGGGAACCGTTGGCGATCGGGGTCGTTTTCGTCGGGGCACTGGCGTACGTGCGCCGGCTCCTCCCCGCAGGCGGCCCTCGCCACGCCGGACTGGTCCTCGTCCTGTTCGCGGTCATGCCGGCCACCGCCATAGTGGCGCTGACCGGCTGGGGAGGCAAGCCGCGCCAGTTCACCTTCGACTTCATCTCCGGCGAAATGTGGACCGGCCAGTACCTGTGGGGGTACCTACCCACCGCGATTGCCGTCTTCCTGATGCCGCTCGTTCTCCTCGGGCTCGAGCGCTGCCGGCAGGGGGGCCGTTGGGGCCTGCTCGCACTCTGCGCCGCCGGAACGCTGATGGTCGCCTGGCTCCAGCCCTGGCAGGGAGCGGAGCTCGTGCTGCTGGTCTGGGCTGTCGAGCTCTGGAGATGGGCTCGCAGGCGCGAGGCGCCCTCCTGGACGGCCCTGGCGGCGGTCAGCATCGCCGGGGCGCTCCCCGCCATCTATTACTTCTGGCTCTCGCGGGTCGACAGTGCCTGGAAGCTGGCGCAGGAGGCCAACGCGGCGGGGGCACAGGACCTGTGGTCGTGGCCGTGGTGGGCGATCGCGCTCGCCGTAGCACCGCTCGCGCTGCCGGCGATCGCGGCATACCGCGGCCCAGCCCGCAGCTGGCAGGACACGGCGGTAAGGATCTGGCCGTTCGCGATCCTCCTGGTCTACCTCCTGCCGGTCGGGACCTTCCCCTACCACAGCTTCCAGGGGCTTCAGATCCCCCTGGGGATCCTCGCCGTCATTGGGGTCCGGCGCATCTGCCCGGCGATTCCGACCTGGGTCGCCGCCACAGCCCTTTTCGTGATGGTCGTTCCCGGGACCATCCACAAGGCCGACGTCTTCCGCAACAGCGTCCAGTCCGGGGGCGACCCCTACTTCGTCTTCGACGGCGAACGGGAGCTCCTGAAGACGCTCGACCGCGACCCCCGGGCCGGAGCGGTGCTGGCGCCGACGTATGCAGCCCTCCTGGTTCCCTCCCGCACCGGGCGCGAGACCTGGGTCGGGCCCTTCTCCTGGACGCCTGACTGGGAGCGGCGCGCCGAGCTCTCCAACGACCTTTTCGAGGGAAGGCTCTCGACCACCGAGGCACGGAGGGTAGTAATCGAAAGCCGTGCCCGATGGCTGTTTGCCGACTGCCGGCCACTGGCCCTGGCCCGGCTCGAGGCGCAGATTCGCCCGCTCCTGGCCCGCCCTCCGCAGCGGTTTGGCTGCGCCCGGCTATATGAGCTGAAAGAGCGGCCGGAGATGGCCCGCGCCGTCGGCGGCCGGTGAGCACCGGCACCGCATCCGGCGCGAGCCAGGCAGCGCCCGTGAACGCAGACCGGGGGCCCGGCCGCGAATGGCTGATCGCCGCCCTCCTGCTGCTGGCCGGGGTGGCGATCTGCTCTCTCACCGCGTTGCGCGGAATCCAGCCCAACGACGAGGGGCTGATGCTCCAGGCCGCCGCCCGGATCGCCGGCGGCGAGGTTCCCTACCGGGACTTCTGGTGGTACTACCCGCCCGGCCAGCCCTACCTGCTGGCCGGCCTGTGGGAGATCGGCGGGCCCTCCCTCCTGGACTGGCGGATCGTCCGTGTCCTGGCCAACGCCGTCGTGGCGGTGCTGGCGTGGCGCCTGGCGCTCGGGAGGTCGACTCCGGCCCTGGCCCTCCTGGCCTGGGCCGCCGCCCTCCTTGCGATGGCTTATCCCTCCGGCCCCCACCCCTTCCCGCTCGCGTTGGCTTTCGCCCTGGGCGCCCTGCTGCTCTTCCAGCGCCACCCAGCCTGGGCCGGCGTCCTCGTGGGCGCCTGCGCGGCGTGGCGCATCGAGTTCGCTGCCTACCTCGGCCTTGGCATCCTCCTCGCCCTGGCCATCTCTCCTGAGCCGTCGGCGCGCAGGCGCGGGATCATCCAGCTCCTGGGCGCCTCGATCCTGACG
>JAUMBN010000204.1:0-16120 GCA_032119675.1 Solirubrobacteraceae bacterium
TCCAGGTCCGGGAGGGCGGGGACCTCACCCTCGGCGCCGTAGATGGCGTATTCGACGTACCCGTCTCCCCCGTCGCGCTCCTCGATTCCCCCGGGTGACAACTCGGTCAGCTCGGCGAGGACGATCTCGGCGGACTCCCCGGGGACGCGGATCGCCAGCCGGATCAACGGCCGCTGCCGAAGAGGCGTCGGAGCTTGCCGCCCAGCCCCTCACCGAGTTCGAGATTTTCGGAGCGAAGAGAGGCTGCCATCTGACCGGCCAGCTCGCGCTGCCCGGCGTCGAGCCCACGCGGGACGATCACGTTGACCACCGCCCGCAGGTCGCCGCGACGTTCGGGACGCCGCAGCTGGGGCATGCCCCGGTGCCGGACGACGATCACTTCTCCCGGCTGAGTCCCGGCCGGAATCTC
The DNA here is from genome assembly GCA_032119675.1 of Solirubrobacteraceae bacterium. Classification (GTDB taxonomy): domain Bacteria; phylum Actinomycetota; class Thermoleophilia; order Solirubrobacterales; family Solirubrobacteraceae; genus F1-60-MAGs163. The sequence goes on from JAUMBN010000204.1 coordinate 410, forward strand.
CACCTCGACCGGGCCATCGACTCCCTCCACGTCTTGCTTCGCGCCAAGGGATGCCGTGGGCGCGGGGACGTCAACAACGGCCACAAGGTCGTCCCCGTCCCGGACCATCCCCTCCACCGCCTCGACTTCGACCTGGACGTAGAGGTCTCCGGGGGGCGCGCCTGGCTCGCCGGCATGGCCCTGGCCGGCGAGCCGGATCCTCTGGCCATCCGCGATTCCGGGCGGGACCTCCACTTCGAGCTCGCGACGCGCGACCACCCTCCCGCGCCCGTCGCAGGCGGCGCAAGGGCTTTCGGGAATTCGCCCGAGGCCGCCACATGCGTCGCACGCCACGGTCTGCATCACCTGCCCGAAGGGGGAATTGGCGACCGCCTGGAGCGTGCCGCTTCCGCCGCACCGGTCGCAGCTGCGCAGCTCCGTTCCGGGCTCAGCGCCGTCCCCCCCACAGTTCTCGCACGTCCCCACTGCCTCGAAGGAGACCTGCCGGCGATCACCGGTGAACGCTTCCTTGAGCGTGACCTCGAGCTGGATGATCGCGTCCTCCCCCTGGAGCGGCCCCGACGCTGCGCCGGCAAACCCGGCCCCGAAGAAGGCGTTGAAGAGGTCGCCCAGCGACCCGAAACCCTCGAAGTTCGGGCGCATCCCGCCGGACCGCAGGCCTTCGTGGCCAAAACGGTCGTAGATCGCGCGGCGCTGCGGGTCGGAGAGGATCTCATAGGCCTCCGCGGCCTCCTTGAACTTCGCCTCGGCCGAAGGGTCGTGGCGGTTCACGTCCGGGTGGAGCTCCCGCGCCAGGGCGCGAAAGGAACGCTTCACCTCACGTTCGTCGGCGTCGCGGGGAACGCCGAGCACTTCGTAGGGGTCCCGCGGGGCGGCCGTTGCCACCGTCAGCCCTCGTAGACCTCGTCGGCGTAACGGGAGAGCTGCCAGGCGGCCTCGCGCACGGTGGCGATGGCCCCGGCGTAATCCATCCGTACCGGGCCGATCAGGGAGACCGTGCCCAGCCTCTGCGCCCGGGGGCCGTAGGAGGCGGCGACGAGCGAGAGCGACCTCAACGCCGGCAGCTCGTTCTCAGTGCCGATCCGAACCAGCACGTCGCGCTCGCCGAGCGCCTGGCGCAGGACGCCGAGCAACGTCACCCGCCTCTCCAGCTCCCCGATCAGCTCGTTGATCTCGCTCAGGTCCTGGAGCCGATCCGCGCCAAGGAGCCTTCCCGCACCCTCCACGTACAGGGTCGCCGAGGACTCGGCCTTGAGGTCGGCCAACGCCGGCACCAGTACATCGATGAAGCCTCTCTCGGTCCTGCCGAGAGCGGGGTCGGTGAGCCTCTGGGAGAGCGTTCGCGCACCGAGCTCGAAGCCGGCGAGCCGCTCGTTGAGGAATTCGCCCGCCCACTCGGCGAGTCCCTGGTCGACCGGACCGGGGAAGGTGACCAGCCGACGGCTTACCCCTCCAGCTGATGTGATCACGACCACCATCGCCACCGACCGCTGGAGCAGCAGCACCTCGACGCGGTGCACGGTCTCGGCCTCCAGCGGCGGTGCCGAGATCACGGCCATCAGGTTGGAGACCTCGGCCAGGGCGGAGCTGGCCAGGCGCATTGCCTCGTCGACCTCCCGTCGCACCAGCGGCATCTGCAGCTTCACCTCGGGAAGGCGGTCGGGGAGCAGGCGGTCGACGTAGTAGCGGCGTCCGGCGTCGGTCGGCACCCGGCCGGCTGAGGTGTGCGGGTGCGCGAGAAGGCCGTGCTCCTCGAGGCACGCCAGCTCGCTGCGCACGGTCGACGGGCCACAGCCGAGTCCCGAGTCGGTGGCGAGCGTCTTGGAGCCGACCGGCTGTCCGGTCTCGCGCTGAAGCTCAACGACGCGCCTCAGGATCTCTTCCTGGCGGGCGGTCAGCACCGGGCCGATGGTACCGCCGGGCGCCGCGCGCTCAGCCATCGTCTCCGAGCTCCAACACGGCGAGGAACGCCTCTTGGGGCACCTCCACGCGTCCCACCTGCTTCATCCTCTTCTTGCCCTCCTTCTGCTTCTCGAGCAGCTTGCGCTTGCGCGAGATATCACCGCCGTAGCACTTGGCGATAACGTCCTTGCGGAAGGCCTTGACCGTCTCGCGGGCGACGATGTTGGAGCCAATGGCGGCCTGGATCGGGACGTCGTACTGCTGGCGCGGGATCTTCTCGCGCAGCTTCTCGGCCAGGTTGCGCCCGACGGCCGGCGCCTTCTCACGGTGCACGAGCATCGAGAGTGCGTCGACCGGCTCACCCGCCAGCAGGACGTCGAGCTTCACCATGTCGGAGGGCCGAAGCCCCGTGAGCTCGTAGTCGAGAGAGGCGTAGCCGCGGGTCCGGGACTTGAGCTGGTCAAAGAAGTCGAGGACGACCTCGGCGAGCGGGAGGTCATAAGTCAGCTGGACACGGTCGGAAGACAGGTACTGGAGGCCGGCGTGCTCTCCCCTCTTCTCCTGGCAGAGCTCCATGACCGCCCCGACGAACTCGGTCGGCGTGAGGATTGTCGCCCTGATCATCGGCTCGCGGATTTCTTCGACGCGGCTCGGGTCGGGCATCCTCGACGGGCTGTGGACGTCGACCTCCTCACCGTCGGTGGTGGTCACCTCGAAACCGACCGACGGCATCGTCGCCAGCAGGTCGAGATCGTACTCGCGCTCGAGCCTTTCCCGAACGATGTCCATGTGCAGCAGGCCGAGGAAGCCGCAGCGGAAGCCGAAGCCCAGGGCGTCGGAGGTTTCGGGCTCCCAGCTGAGCGCGGCGTCGTTGAGCGTGAGCTTCTCGAGCGCGTCGCGAAGGTCGGGGTACTGCTCCGAGTCGATCGGGAAGAGCCCGCAGAAGACCATCGGCTTGACGTCGCGATAGCCGGGGAGCGGCTCGGCCGCGCCGCTCGCCTGCGTGGTGAGCGTGTCACCGACCCGGAGCAGGGTCACGTCCTTGATCCCGGTGATCACGAAGCCGACTTCGCCGGCGGCCAGCTCGTCGGTGGCGACCATCTCAGGGGTGAAGAACCCGATGTCGTCGATCTCGGCCTCGGTCCCGGCGACCATGGCCCTGATCGCGTCGCCCTTGCGCAGGCAGCCGTCGACCACCCGGATGTAGGCCACCACGCCCCGGTACTGGTCGAACTCCGAGTCGAAGATCAGCGCACGCGCCGGCGCCTCCAGGTCGCCGCTGGGGGGCGGGACGCGCTGGACCACGGCCTCCAGCACCTCATCGACGCCGTCACCTGTCTTCCCTGAAATGCGCAGGATCCCGTCGGCCGGCTCTCCGAGCAGCTCGGAGACCTCCTCGCCGACCCGCTCCGGGTCGGCGCCCGGCAAGTCGATTTTGTTCAGGCACGGGATCAGCTCCAGCCCGGACTCGACGGCCAGGTAGGTGTTGGCGAGGGTCTGGGCTTCGACGCCCTGCGAGGCGTCGACCACGAGCAGCGCCCCCTCGCAGGCCGCCAGCGAGCGCGAGACCTCGTAGCTGAAGTCGACGTGGCCCGGGGTGTCGATGAGCTGGAGCTGGTACTCCTGCCCGTCGCGGGCGGTGTACATCACCCGGACCGCCTGCGCCTTGATGGTGATCCCGCGCTCGCGCTCGAGCTCCATCGAGTCGAGCAGCTGCGCCCTCATGTCGCGCGGGTCGACGGTGCGGGTCATCTCGAGGATGCGGTCGGCCAGCGTCGACTTCCCGTGGTCGATATGGGCGATGATCGAGAAGTTGCGTATTCGGGACTGGTCCATCGGGCTCCCGGAAGGCTAGGGGCCGGGGATTCTCAGGCACCGGCCCCGCGCCGGCGGGAGAGGCGGGCGGTCACGAAGGTTCTTATCTGCGCCGCCTCGGGGACCCGCATCAACTGGACGGCGACCACGTAGACCACCGAGCCGGCGGTGACCGCCGGGATCACGGCAACCAGCCGCGCGAGGGCCCCCGCGTCGCCTACCGCGGACTCCAGCACCGACCAGACCCCCCAGGACGCCCCGGCAAGCGCTGCCGAGGCGAGGATGATCTTTGCCGCCGTGATTGCCGTCTGGCGCCCCTCGATCGAGCCGCCCAGCTGGCGACGCAGGAAGAACATCTGGGCCGTGGTCATGCCAACGCTGGAGGCAACCGTGCCGATTACGGGCCCGGCGATCCCCAGGGGCTTGTAGAGGGCCAGTGAGACCGCCGCGTTGAGCAGCAGGTTCCCCGCGGCCAGGGCAGTCGGGACCCACGGGCGCTGCAGCGAGAAGAAGGTTCGCGTCAGGAGCAGGTTCAAGCCGGCGAAGGGCAGCGAGAAGGCGAACCAGAAAAGCGCGGTGGAGACCTCCTCGGTCGACTGGGCGTTGAACGCCCCGTACTGGTAGACGAGCTCCACCACCGGCGAGGCGAGGACCATGATCATCGCCGCCGCCGGGATCAGCAGCAGGAGGTTCTGGCGGGTTCCCGTCCCGAGCATCCTGCGAAGGCCCGGGATGTCGCCGCGGGCCACCAGCCGGCTGAGAGAAGGGAAGAGGACCGTCGCCAGGGCGACGCTGAAGATTCCCTGAGGAAGCATGTAGATGCGGAAGGCGGCATCGATCGCCCGCGGTGCGCTCTCGGAGATCAGGGCCCCGACCACCGAGTTGATCACGAGATCGATGTTGATCACGCCCAGGCCGATGGTCACGGGAACCAGGAGCACGAAGACGCGCTTTACGCCGGGGTCCCTCCAGTTCAGGTGAAAGCGGAGCCTGAAGTCGATCTTCCCGAGCACGGGAATCACCATCAGGAGCTGGATCACCGTCCCCACCAGCACGCCGATCGCATAGGCGTAGATCTGCTCCGGACCATCGAAGGCCGGCCTCAGGAGAACCAGCAGGGCGATGATCACCAGGTTCCAGACCAGCGGCGAGAGCGCCGGGATCGTGAAGTGGTGGTAGCTGTTGACGATCCCGACTAGAAGCCCGTTGATCCCGAGCAGGACCACGATCGGGAACAGGACCTGCGAGAGGCCGACGGCAAGGTCGACGAGCTGCGGCGTGAACTGGTCGCCGGGAATGAAGAGCGGGATGATCACCCCTGCTGCGAGGATGAAGATCGCCGAGAGGATCCCGAGGACCAGCAGGATGATCCAGAAGAGGGTCGAGGCCAGCAGGACGGCCTCGCGGCGCTTCTTCTCCTCCAGGAACTCTGCGAAGACCGGCACGAAGGCGGCGCTCAGGGCCGCATCGGCGAAGAGCCCGCGCACGAGGTTCGGGAGCTGGAAGGCGATCGTGAACGCCGAGGCGGCCCCGCTCGTGCCGAAGTAGCTGGCCGCAAGGATCTCCCTCGCGAGGCCCGCCACCCGCGAAAGGCCGGTGGCGATCGAGAAGATCGCCGTGTTGCGGGCAACTCCCGCATGGGCTCCCGGGGCCTCCTCTGGGCCCTCCCCTTCAATCCTCTCGACCTCGCGGCGAGCCAGGAGAGCGGCGTAGCTGGCATCCACGCCCGGGTCCGAGGCACCCACCAGTTCGGCATCGGCGGCGCTCCCGGGATCCTGGTCCGGCTTTCGATCATCGGCGCTGCCGGACCGCGTGCTCACTGCGACCTGATGCTACGCGCCCGACCCGCGGTACCCGACGGACGCTAGAATCCGCCCGCGGAATGGCCAACCTGAACTCCCAGCGCAAGCGAAACGCCCGTACCGAGCGTGAACGCCTAGAGAACCGCCACTACACCTCGGCGGCCAAGACCTACCAGCGGCGCCTCGAGGAGGCCGTCGCTGCCGGCGACGGCGAGACGGCGGACAGGGAGCTGCGCAAGCTCCTTTCGACGCTCGACAAGGCCGTCTCCCACGGCGCCATCCACCGCAACACCGGGGCTCGACGCAAGTCCCGCGCCCAGCGGATCCGCGCCGGCGCCTGAGCTCACCGATCAGGACGCGACGACGGCGATCGTCCTGAGGGCGACGGTGTCGAAGTCGAGCCTGCTGGCGCCCCGGCCGGCAAGCTCCAGCCGCGCCATCGCCTCGAGCGCGCGCCTCAGGCCGGTGGCATCCGACTCGCGCGCCTCGGCGACCCGCCTCTTGGCGGCGTAGGGACTCATCTTGAGGCCGGCGGCCGCCTCGGCCGGGGCGACGCCGGCCTCGAGACGTTCGGCGATCGTCAGGACCTCGCGCACCCTGCGCGCCATCAGCCCCGCCAGCCGGGGACCGTCCTCGCCCTGAGATCGGAGCTCCAGGTAGGTGCGCGTTGCCGCGGCCGGGTTCTGGCCGACGATCGCGTCGACCAGGGCCCAGACGGCGAGCTCCGAGGATTCGGCCACCGAAGCCTCGACCTCTTCCACTCCGATCTCAGCCCCCTGGCCGTATTCGAGCGCGAGCTTCTCCAGCTCCCTGAGAAGCCTCTGCTGGCGGTCTCCCGCCTGGGCCACCAGGAGCTGCGCTGCCGCGCCGTCGAGGGTTATGCCCAGGGCAGAGGCCTGGCCGACCGCCCACCGGGGCAGCTCGCGCTGCTTGAGCAGGACCTCGGCGGTCACGCGGCCCCCGGCTCCCTCGACGCCGGCATGGAGGCTGGCCGGTGCCTTCCGGCGCCCGTCCTCGAAGGCGAAGAACGCGACCGTCGTTTCGGGATCGATGGCGGCCAGGGCGCCGGCAAGATCCTCCGCGACCTCCTTCTCCTTCCAGGACTCGCATCCGTCAACGATCAGGAAGCGCCGACCGATGGCGAAGGTCATCGAGCTCAGGGCTGCCGCCACCTGCGCCGGCGCGACCTGGGCACCGTCGAAGGACTCGACCCCGCCCGCGCCTGAAACCTCCGCGGCCAGGGTGGTCAGGCGCCCGCGGCGCTCGGCGATACGGCCGTGGTCGTCGCCGTGTACCAGGTAAGCGGGCTCGAACTCCGGGGCCTTCGACACGGCGCGAGTCTATGGCCACCGCTGGACGCGCAGGCCACCCCGGGCCGCCTCGACAGAGACGCTCCCGTGGAGGTCGGTCCTCAGCACCTGCGCCCCGCTCGTCGCGAGTCCGCGCAGAGTTGCGGGAGCCGGGTGGCCGAACGGGTTGCCGGCACCGACGGAAACCACCGCCAGCCGCGGCTGCACCGCGACGAGGAGTGAGGCCAGGCCCGGGTCCTCGCTTCCATGGTGGCTGACCTTGAGGACCTGGACCGGGCCCGGCGCCAGGGGCGATAGAACCTCGGACTCGGCGTCGGCCCCGAGCAGGACGCTCAGGTCCGAACCGTCAACCCGGAGCACGACGCTGCGCAGGTTCGGGTCTCCGCCGCCGGCCGCCCCGCCCTCTGGCGACAGGACGCTGACCTTCATCTCCCCGACCCGCAGGACGTCCCCGGCCCGCGGAAACGCCCTCTTCACACCGTTCTCTGCGGCAGCACTCTCCATCTCCGCGCCTTCGCGCTCGGCGACGCCGTCCCGGCCGTCCAGCAACAGGTCGACTCCCACATCCTTGATCACCCGGTCGGCAGCGCCCAGGTGATCGGCCTGAGCGTGGGTCACCAGGAGCGCTCCGAGGCGGCCGACCCCGGCCTCGCGAAGCCTCTGTACGATCGGCCCGCCTTCGGGACCGGTATCGACCAGCAGGCTCTCGCCCCGGGACTGAATCAGCGTCGCGTCACCCTGGCCTACGTCGAGGAAACTGACGCGGGCCACCCCACCAGGCGGCGCGCCCGGTGGGGCCGCAGAGCCCGGCAGGCGCGCCAGGGGTACCGCGACGGTCGCGGCGGCTGCCGCCACCAGCAGTGCCCTCCTCAGCGTGGGCCGCACCAGGGCGCCAAGGAGGCAGCCAGCGGCCAGTGACAGCAGGACAACCGGCAGGGGCGAGACCCGTACCTGCGCGAAGGGGAAGCTCGAGAGACCTCGGGCCACTGCGAGAATCACCGCGACCGGGAAGCCGGCCAGGAGGACCAGCGGCCGGGCCGCACCGGGCGCCAGCTGGCCGGCAAGGGCCGCCACCATCCCCAGCCACGTCGCCGGGGCGACGAGCGGCGCGACGATCACGTTTGCCGGCAGGGAGACCGGTGAGAAGGTTCCGAATGCCGCGGCGGCCACCGGCGCGGTGGCTACGGTGGCGGCAATGGTGAGCGAAGCGGGCTCGGCCAGAGCCAAGGGTACGCCCGCCTTCCGGGCGCGCTCGCGCAGCGGCCCGGCCAGCACGGCGATGCCGGCAACGGCGACGAAGCTCAGCTGCCAGCCCACGTCCAGCCACGCCCTCGGGTCGATTGCCAGCGTGACCGCGAGCGCCAGCGCGATCCCATAGGCGCGGGAGGCCGGCCTCGACGCCATCGCGGCTGCCAGGACGGCTAGCCCCATCACCGACGCCCGCAGGATGGAAGGGCCGCCTCCGCAAACCGCCGCGTACACGAGGACCGACCCGCCAGCGACCACCAGCCGCGGAGCCCGGGCGAGGCCGAAGAGTCCGCTTCCCGCGAGGACAAGCCCGACCAGGAGGGCGACGTTGGCCCCAGAGGCGGCCACGATGTGGCCGAGCCCCGTCCTGCGCATCTGATCCCGCAGCGCCGGGCTCATCGCGCTGTCGTCACCGAGGACCATCCCGGCCAGCAGGCCCGCGGGCTCCGGCTCGAGGGAGCCGGTGATCACCTCTCGGGCGCGCGACCTCAGCCGATCGACGACGCCAGCCGGGCCGCCACGGCGGCCGACGACCGGTCCGGCCCGCGCACGAACCACCCCGGAGACCCGGCGGGCCGCCAGCCAGCCGTCACCGTCGCCCAGCCGACGGACAGTGCCGCTCAGGCGCACGAGGTCGCCAGCCTCCCAGGCCGGCCTTACGCCCCCGCCGCGTACGAGGAGGCGTGCCGGCCCTGCCGTTGCGAGCGCCCTCCAGCCAAATCTTTCGGTCTCGGGAGCCTCGAGAACGGTCACGACGGCGCCCTGGAGCGTCGCCGGGGCCGGCGCCGGCGCCAGGGCCTCCAGCCTTGCGCCCCCGGCGACCAGGCCAACGACCGCCGCGACCGCCGCCCCGGTGACCCACTGGGGGCGAAACCGCAGCAGCGAGGCGACCGCTGCCGGGAGAGCGGCGGCCGTCACGGCCACGGGCCTGCCACCGGCCGCTGCGGCTCCAAGCCCCCCGGCGAAGGCCACCAGCGAAAGGAGCCTTGGCGTGAGCGCGCTCCGAAGACCGGTCACGGGGCCAGCTGGTTGCGCAGCGTCTCGAGCTTCTTCGGGCCGATGCCGGGGATCTCGTCCAGCTCCTCGACGCTCCCGATGGCGCCTTTCGTGCTGCGCCAGTCAACGATCTTCTCCGCCATGACCGGCCCAACCCCGTCGAGCGTGTCGAGCTCCTCGGCCGTCGCCGAGCCGAGGCTGACCTGCGCCGTGCCGGCCGCTCCCGTTTTGCCCCCACGCGCCGGGACCACAACCTGCTGGCCATCGGCGACCTTCGCCGCAAGGTTGATCGCGTCCAGGTCGGCCGACCTGCCGGCGCCGCCCGCCCGCCTGACGGCGTCACGGACGCGCGCGCCGGCGCTCATCCGATAGACGCCCGGACGCCTTACCGCCCCTGCCACGTGGACGACCGCCGCCTGCGACCCCGCGCGCTCGACGAACTCGGGGGCCGTCGGTTGACCTGCCACCTTCCCGCCACCCGGCGGATTCCCGCCCCTTGAAGCTCCCGGGACCAGGCGCGGCGCCAGGAGGACCGCGACCAGGGCGACCACTCCAAAGACCACCGCCCATTTGCGCCCGTCCAGGGACATCGGCGTCAAGCTATGGGCGCCGGCGCCAAGCGGGAGGAGCGAACGGTTACCCGACCGCTACGTCTCTCAGACGACGATGTTGACGAGCTTGCCCGGAACGACGATCACCTTCCTGGGCTCGCGGCCGTCGAGGTGGGAGACGACATTGGGAGCGGCGAGCGCAAGCGCTTCGAGGGCGGCTTCGTCGGCGTCGGCCGGCGCTTCGACCCGGTCGCGGAGCTTGCCGTTGACCTGGCAGACCATCTCGTAGGTGTCGGACTCGAGCAGCTCCGGGTCGGCGCTGGGCCACGGCTCCTCCCAGACCCGCTTTCCGGTCAGGAGCTCGTAGGCGTCGGCGCAGGCGTGGGGAGCGAAGGGGAAGCAGATCGAGGATGCCGCCTCGAGTGCCTCGCGCTGCGCGGAGGGCCCGGCCTCCTCGCGCAGGCGGGACACCTCGTTGACGAGCTCCATCACCGCGGCGATCGCGGTGTTGAAGGCAAAACGGCGGTCCATGTCGCCGGTCACCTTCTCGATCGCCCACGCCGTCTTGCGCCGCAGCGCGAGGTCGGCGGCGGCGTCGCCCCCGCCCTCCTGCGGCCCGGCGGCCACCTCGGCGCTCAGCCTCCATAGGCGCCCCAGGAAACGGTGTACCCCCTCGAGCCCCTCGTCCGACCAGTCGGCGTCCTGGTCGGGCGGGCCGATGAAGAGGATGTAGGCGCGCGCGGTGTCGGCCCCGTAGCGCTCGACGATTTCGCGCGGAGAGACAACGTTTCCCCGGGACTTGGACATCTTCGCCCCGTCGCGGGTGATCATTCCCTGGGTGAAGAGCCGGGCAAACGGCTCGTCGGCCTCCAGGTGGCCCAGGTCCTTCAGCGCCTTGACGAAGAACCGCGCGTAAAGAAGGTGGAGAATCGCGTGCTCGACCCCTCCGATGTACTGGTCGACCGGCATCCACTCGGCCAGCACGGCCGGGTCCCAGGCCTGGTCGTCGTTGGACGCGTCGCAGTAGCGAAGGAAGTACCAGGACGAGTCGACGAAGGTGTCCATCGTGTCGGTCTCCCGCCGTGCCTCGCCTCCGCAGCTCGGGCACGTGGTGGCCACCCAGTCCTCCGCGGCAGCCAGAGGCGACTGGCCCTTCGGCGCATAGTCGTCGATGTCGGGGAGCAGCACGGGAAGCTGGTCGTCGGGAACCGGCACCGTGCCGCATTCGGGGCAGTGGACCACCGGGATCGGGCACCCCCAGTAGCGCTGGCGCGAGACCAGCCAGTCACGCAGGCGATAGTTGACCGAGGCGTGGCCTTTACCGTTGGCTTCCAGCCAGTCGACGATCGCGCCGAGCGCTTCGCGGTTGGGCCGCCCGTCGAATTCGGGTGCGCTACCGGTCAGCGGGCCATCTCCCGTCCAGGGGAGCCCGTCGGCGTCGCCCTCGGGGTTCTCCCCCTCGATCACGCGCCGGACCGGCAGGTCGAAGGCGCGGGCGAAGTCGTAGTCGCGCTGGTCGTGGGCTGGCACGGCCATGATCGCCCCCGTCCCGTACTCCATCAGCACGTAATCGGCCACGTAGACAGGGATCTGCTCCCCGTTGACCGGATTGGTGACATGCCGGCCCAGGAAGACCCCGGTCTTCTCCCGGTCGGCGTTCTCGCGCATGGCCCCCTGCTCGGTCAGGGCGTGGTTCACGTAGGCCCTCACCTCCTCCTCGTTGCCGCTCCCCTCGGCAAGCCGCTGGACGTCGGGGTGCTCGGGGGCCATGACGAAAAAGGTCGCGCCGAAGAGCGTGTCGGGCCTGGTGGTGAATACGGGATAGTCGATTCCCAGCTCCTCGCAGCGGAAGACAACCTCCGCTCCCTCGGAGCGCCCGATCCAGTTGCGCTGCATCGTCTTGACGTGCTCTGGCCACTCGACGGTCTCTAGGTCTTCGAGGAGCCGGTCGGCGTAGTCGGTGATGCGAAGGAACCACTGATTGAGCTGGCGTGCCTCGACCTCGGCGCCGCATCGCTCGCAGCGGCCGTCGACGACCTGCTCGTTGGCCAGGACCGTCTGGTCCTCGGGACACCACTTCACCACCGCCTCGCGCCGGTAGGCCAGGCCGGCCGCGAGCAGCTGGTTGAAGATCCACTGAGTCCATCGGTAGTAGGCGGGATCGCAGGTGGCGAGCTCCCGTGACCAGTCGATCGAGATACCCCAGCGGTGGAACTGGCGCTGGAACTCGGCGATCGCCTCCTCGGTCGACACCCTCGGGTGCTGGCCGGTCTTTATGGCGTGGTTCTCCGCCGGCAGGCCAAAGGCGTCATAGCCCATCGGGTGGAGGACCCGGCGACCGTTGCGACGCTGGAAGTGGGCTACCGCGTCACCGACCGAATAGACCTTCAGGTGCCCGATGTGAGGCTCGCCGCTGGGGTACGGGAGCATCTCCAGCACGTAGCTGGAGTCACCCTCGGTGTTCTCCTCGCCGGGCCGGTTGGCGACCTCCCAGGTCTTCTCCTTCGCCCACAGGGCCTGCCATCGCGGCTCAATCTCCTGTGGGTCGTAGCGGGCGTCGCTCATCGGAAGGTCCGGAGAATAGTGGCCGAGGCCATGCCGGCCGGAGGCGCCCCGCGCCGCTACACTTCCCCGCGCACCTGGGGCTGTAGCTCAGCTGGGAGAGCGCCGCCATGGCATGGCGGAGGTCAGGGGTTCGAGCCCCCTCAGCTCCATCGTCGCGGCGTCCCGGCGCTGGCCCTTCAGTCGTCCCACTCCAGCCGGGGGAACTCTCCCCAGAGGGCCTCGAGGCGATAGTGCTCGCGGACTTCCCCGCTGAAGACATGAAGGACCACGTCCCCGTAGTCGAGCAGCGCCCAGCGGGCCTCGGGCAGCCCCTCGGTGCGGGCCGGAAGCAGCCCGTACCGTTCTTTGAGCCCGCCACGCACCTTCTCGCAGATCGCCCGGGCCTGCCGGTCGCTCGTGGCACCGGCGATCAGGAAGAAATCGGTAAACGCCGACGCGTCGCGCAGGTCGATCGAGACGACATCCTGGGCCTTGAGCTCCAGGACGAGGGCGGCGATCTCCTCAAGGAGTCCCTGCCCGGCGGGCTCCTCGCTGGCAACCGCGCCGCTCAAGCCGCCCCGCCTTGCCGGTACCAGCCGTTGGCGCCGATGGCCGCTTCCACCGCTGGGGGAACGAGGTCCCTGATCGTCCTTCCGGAGGCCACCCGGCCCCTGATCATCGACGAGGAGATGTCGATGCACGGCATCTCGAAGCTCACGGCGCGCGCGCCGGGAAACCGCTCCGTCACCCCGCGCGCGACCTCCCCGGCACCCGTGGCGCCCGCCCTCGGTGCGACGGCAAGGCGGGCAAGCTCGAGGACCCGCTCGGGCGCCCGCCAGGTGTCGAGGCGCTCGGCCGCGTCGGCGCCGAGGATGAGGGTCGGTTCGACGCCGCCCTCGCTGAGGTTCTCCAGGGTCTCCACCGTGTAGCTGACCCCTCCCCGGGCCACCTCGATATCGCTGGCCTCCAGGACGCTGTCTCCGGCCGTGGCCAGCTCGCAGAGCGCCAGCCGCGCGGCCGGGCCCGGGTCGTCGGCGATCTCCCGGTGGGAGGGTTCGCTGAGCGGCACGACCAGGACGCGGTCGAGCCCGAGCTGCTCGGCGGCCATGCGGGCACAGACCAGGTGCCCAACGTGAGGGGGGTTGAAACTCCCCCCGAGGATCCCGACGGCGCTCACTCGCGGATCTGGCCGTCCCCGCGAACCAGGTATTTATATGTGCACAGCTCCCGCAGCCCGATCGGTCCCCTCACGTGGAGCTTCTGTGTCGAGTTGCCGATCTCCGCCCCCATCCCGAACTCGCCGCCGTCGGTGAAGCGCGTGGAGGCGTTCACGTAGACGCAGGCCGCGTCGACCTCCAGCTCGAAGCGCCGTGCCGCATCTGCGTCTCCGGTGACGATCGCCTCGGAGTGGCGGCTCCCGAAACGCGCGATGTGAGCGAGCGCATCGTCGAGCGAGTCGACCACGCCGACGGCGAGGATCGGCGCCAGGAACTCGGTCGCCCAGTCCTCTTCCACAGCCGCCCGGGCCTGCTCCGAGAGTCCGGGCCCCATGGCGGCGCGGCTGCGCTCGTCCGCGCGGATCTCCACCCCGGCGTCAACCAGCTGGCGCGCAACGAGCGGCAGGAACTCCGCGGCGATCTCGCGGTGGACCAGGAGGGTCTCTGCCGCATTGCAGACACCCGGCCGCTGCACCTTCGCGTTGACGGCGATGCGGGCAGCCATCGCAAGGTCGGCCGACGAGTCGACGTAGACATGGCAGTTGCCCGCCGCGGCGTAGATGACGGGGACCGTCGCCACGCCCTCGAGCGCCTTCTTTAGGCCTTCACCCCCGCGGGGAATGATGAGGTCCACGGTCCGGTCCTGGGTGGCAAGCTCGGCGAGCTCGGCCCGGTCTCCGCCGCCCACGAGCGTTACCGCCGAGGCGGGCAGCCCTACGGAGGCGACCGCCTCGGCGGCGATGCGGGCCAGGACCTCGTTGGTGCGGGAGGCAGAAGCCGATCCACGGAGCACCACGGCATTTCCAGCCTTCAGGCAGAGGGCCGCAGAGTCGATGGTGACGTTGGGGCGCGCCTCGTAAACGACGGCGACCACCCCCAGGGGCACCCGGACCTTGCTCAGCTGCAGGCCGTTGGGCAGGGATCGCTCCTCGAGCAGCTCTCCCACCGGGTCGTCGAGCGCGGCTACGGCGCGGGCACCGGCGGCGATGGCCCCGATCCGTTCCGGGTCGAGGGCCAGGCGGTCGAGCAGGGCGTCGCTGAGGCCCGCCTCGCGCCCGGCCTCAAGATCGGCTTCGTTGGCTCCGAGAATCCCGGAGGCGCCGGCTTCCAGGCCGGCGGCAATGGCCTCCAGCGCGCCGTCCCGGACACCGCGGCTGGAGGCTGCAACCTGTGGGGCAGCGGCATGCGCAGCCTCACAGAGCCCGGCGACGTCCTTAGCCTTCGTGGCCACGCAAAGAGCCTAGTCGGCGCCAGCTTAGACGAGCACGAGCATGTCCCGGTGAACGGCCTCGCCGGCGGGTCGTCCGAGATGGGCGTCGGCGTCGGCGGATCGCATCCCGGCGAGGACGGCCAGCTCCTCCGCGCCGATCGCGGCAATCCCCTTGGCAACCGCGCCGCCGCCGTTCACGATCTCCACCGCGTCGCCGGGCCCGAAGCTGCCATCGACCCCCACCACACCTACCGGCAGCAGCGAAGCCCCTTCGCTGCGCAGCGCCGCGGCGGCACCATCGTCGATGGTGATCTGCCCGCTGGTCGGCTTTGCATAGCGCAGCCAGAGCTCGAAGCTCGAATAGTCGAGGTCACGAGCCGAAAACCGGGTTCCCTCCCTTTCGCCGTCCATGGCCCGATCAAGGGCGCCTTCGGTAAGGCCGTTGCAGATCACCGTCGGTATACCGGCGGCGGTAGCCATCTCCGCCGCGACCACCTTGGAACGCATCCCCCCGGAGCCCAGCCCCGATGGCGCCTGGCCGATCGCGTAGGCCTCAAGCTCCCGCGGGTCCTCCACCATCTCCACCAGCGGAGCGTCCGGGTCCTGGCGCGGGTCCCGCTCATGGAGACCGTCCTGGTTGGTGAGCAGGACGAGCCGGTCGGCGCCGCAGAGGATCGCCACCTGGGCGGCCAGGAAGTCGTTGTCGCCGAAGGAGATCTCCTCGGTTGCCGTCGTGTCGTTCTCGTTCACCACCGGCACCACGCGCCAGTCCAGGAGGCGGCCGAGGGTCTGGCGTGCGTTGAGGTAGTGGGCCCGGTGACCGACGTCGAAGAGGGTGAGCAGAACCTGGGCGCTGGATAGCCCCTCGGCCGAAAGCAACTCGTCCCACACCCGGTAGAGCCGTCCCTGCCCTACGGCGCTGGCAGCCTGCAGGTCGGCCATGGATGCCGGGCGCTCAGAGAGCCCCATGGCCTCCATCCCCCGGGCAATCGCCCCGCTGCTCACCACAACGAAGTCGTCGCCGGCCCGGTGGCGCTCGGCGATCCGGCCGCAGACCGAGCGCATGACGTCCTCACGCAGGGCTCCGCCGTCGTCGGCGACGATGTTCGATCCCAG